>RHKR01000007.1 GCA_008363265.1 Chlorobiota bacterium | reverse complement strand
GTGCCGATTTTAAGCGACTTTTGAATCATTAGAAAGCCCTTGCATGAAGTTTGCAGGGGCTTTTGTATTTTGTGGGTTCGGAAAAATCAATTTTGGAGATCATGAAAAACCAGCTCTTCTTTGGCGACTGCCTTGAAATTCTCGAAAAATACCTTGTACCCCAAAATCCAGATGGGTTCATTGACCTTGTCTATATAGATCCCCCATTCAATTCAAAACGGGATTATAATGTCCTTTTCGAGAGTGCAGATCTAAATGACTCGACCGCCCAAAAACAGGCCTTCGCTGATACCTGGTCAAACATCTCCTACATGGACGAGCTCGATCGAATTCAGGATCTAAATATTGATCTCTACGACTTCCTTAAAACCCTTGAGAAAGTTAAAACCCCTCGCTCAGCTGTCGCATACCTGACAACCATGGCACTCAGGATAATCTATATTCACAAAGTCCTGAAGAGCACCGGTAGTTTTTATCTGCATTGTGACCCAACCATGAGCCATTATCTTAAGATCGTTTGCGATATGGTATTTGGACACGGTAATTTCCGGAATGAAATAACCTGGGAGAGGACAAAGAGTCTCAAAACATCGCAGTTTAAGGATAGAAAATTTGGAGTAAATACCGATATAATCTTGTTTTATACAAGGTCCAACGAGTATACTTTCAATAGTGAGCAGATCAAAAGGCAATACACACCAGAGGATATTGCCGAACGATATCCATACAAAGACGCAAAAGGTTTTTACGCAAAGAGTCCCCTGTTTAGATCCCTTTCTATGGGTGAGCGTCCTAATCTTTGTTACGAATACAAAGGTGTGAGCAGTCCAAATAGAGCAGGCTGGAAAGTATCCAAACCGAAACTGATTGAGATTGATGAAAGAGGTGATTTGGGATGGTCTTCTAGTGGAATACCATTTCGGAAGTTTAGACCGGAGCAAACAAAAGGTTTCCTCATCAGCAATTTATGGACAGATATTGAATCTACTGGGGGAAACGAGAGGCTTGGTTATCCTACCCAAAAACCGGAAGCTCTAATGGAAAGAATAATTAAGGCTTCAAGCAATGAAGGAGACCTTGTCGCTGATTTCTTTTGCGGTTGCGGCACAACAATTGCCGCAGCACAGAGATTGGGAAGAAAATGGTTGGGTGTTGATATTTCTCATCTGGCCGTAAAACTCATCATGGATCGAGTGTTAAAACCTTGGGAAGATAACCCATCGAGGCAAAAAGAAATCCGTAACTCGATAGAAGTAACAGGCATTCCCAGAGATATCGACGGCGCCAAAGAGCTTGCTCGAAATACCGCCCGGGGACGGTTTACCTTTCAAGATTGGATTATCGAATTCATGCTTGGTGGAGTTTCTAACCAGAAGAAATCCGGTGATGGTGGATATGATGGGTATATCACATTTCGCGGTCTTGGCGGCCACAAAGGCGTGATCCTTATAGAGGTCAAAAGCGGAAATGTGGGGGTGAAGAACATCCGTGAGTTTATTCAGGTGGTCGAGAAACAAAGAGCCGATATGGGTGTGTTCGTCTGCTTCAGGGATCAGTACTCCTCTGGAATGGCGAGTGAAGCGAGACAGGCCGGCTATTACCAGCAAGATGTTTACAAGGACAAATATCAGAAGATCCGAGTGATGACGGTAGAAGATCTTCTGGATGGGTATGAGCTTACTTATCCCAAGATGCTTGTTACCACTTTCAAATCAGCCACAGACAAACTTATAAAACCAATCGAACATGGAAATTTATTTGAGGAGTAAAGATGTCGGAAGAATTATCAATAAAGGAGATCAGAGAAGCAGTAAAATTAAAGTTTGGTAAAATTGTATCGCCCCACGATGGATATAATTTAAAATTACCGTCGATCTCAGCTCTGAAAAGTCATGTCAACAATGAGTATACTTTTTGGAATAAGTTACTTGATCAAAACCGTTCACAATTTTACGACTTAGTTCACACTTATACTGACCTAAAGAATAACATTAATAAACTCTCCACAGTCAAGACCAAGCAAGAGCTTGATGAGTTAATAAGACTCATCTACTCCGATTTAGTAGGGCGAAATACTATCTCATCCAAATCTATTTTAGGACAGTTTATATATAATGAGTACAAACTGAATCCACAGGTGGCAGCGGAAATCTATAATTATTTCCGTCGCAATCCAAAATTAGAGATTGACTCAAAGATGCATGTTGCTATTAAAGTAACTTTGATCAATCTAAAAATTTCTCATTCAAAAATTATAGCTGCTAAGACTGAAAAAATTGAACATGAGATCAATCAATTTCAAACCGATCTCAGCCAAATTCAATCTGATTACGATTCAATAAAAAATCAATCAAGTTCTCTTACGACTGAATATGAGGAAACATTAAGGTTGTTAAAAGAAAGTAATATAAATGAGAGCAAGTCATTCGAGGAAAAAGTAACTTCACTGATAAATGAGTGGCAGAAAAAAATTACGGATTTAGAGAATCTTTATAACGATAAATTATCGCTTGAAGCTCCTGTGGATCACTGGGAAAATCTAGAAAAAGAGTACAAGAAAAACGGTTTGTGGTGGACCATTGGTGCTGTAGTTATAGCCTGTTGTATTGCTGGTATCGCTATATATCTGATAATGAATCTCCAACCCAATCCCAGGAAAGATTTTTCCGCATTTGACATCAAGCAGTTTATAATCATTACCTTATCATTTACTGGTTTGAGTTATCTCTTATCACTTTTTATTAAGCAGGCACTAAGTTCTTTTCATTTGGCAAAAGATGCGAAGGAACGGTTACAATTGACAAAAGTTTACCTAGCGATGCTTGGAAATAAGTCGATACAGAATGAGGAGCGCTTGATCGTTCTTCAGTCGTTGTTCAGTCGCGCAGATACTGGTCTCATTAAAGGGGATGGTGCTCCCACTATGCCTTCCTTCGGCAGCAATATCCTAGATATATTAAACAAGACAAAAACAGGCAGCAGTTAGATAGAATTAGATAAGTTGGTGTTTTGCACTTCAAAAACTTCAAATTCGGTTGAAAAAGATCATTTCTGTTATACTTTCTGTTATACCGTACCTCGAACCAACCTGATTTTAAAAACAAAAACCCTTGTAAGTTATTTTCTTACAAGGGTTTCTTTTTGTGCACCTTGCGGGACTCGAACCCGCGACCTGATGATTAAGAGTCATATGCTCTACCAACTGAGCTAAAGGTGCACCGCAAAATTACGAAAAATATTTTATATTGCAAGGCTGTACTGTGGATTTTCGGGAGATTTTTTTCACGATCCCTTGATTTTGATCCCTTACGAGGCTTTTTCAAATAACCGAAACACAGAGGACTTCATCTGAACCTTCAGGTAATATGGGACCGTATCAGCTATGCTGTAACAATTCCCTCTCTTTTTATCACAATACTTTGGGTCATCAAGATCATTGAGTGGCTCACCGGATTCTCACTCAGCTGGCTCGGGATCACCCCACGCGATACCGACCACCTCCTCGGTATCCTGATCGCGCCGCTGATCCATGGCGATTTCAGTCATCTGATGGCGAATACTCCGCCCCTCTTTTTTCTCGGTTTTCTTGTTCTTTTCTTTTACCCCCACGCTTCCCGCAAGGCTGTACCCCTGATGTATGTTCTCAGCGGGGCGATCCTCTGGGTTATCGGCAGGTCGGCCATCCACATTGGTGCTTCGACCATTGTTTATGGACTGGCTGCATTTCTATTTTTCAGCGGTATAACGCGTCGTGACATGAGATCGATAGGTCTGGCTCTGATCGTTGTTTTTCTTTATGGTGGCTCACTCTCGATGGGACTTCTTCCGGTTGATACAGGCGTTTCATGGGAGGGGCACCTCTCCGGCGGCATTGCCGGTGTGATCACCGCTCTTCTTTACAGAAAAGATGATCCGCCAAAAAAGTACTCATGGGAGGACGAGGAAGATGAAGGGGATGAAAGACGCCGCTATTACCGCGACAACTATTTTACCTGAAACCGTACTTCTTTTTGAACCAGGCGTAAGCCGCGTTTATCTGCTTCGCCCTCTCCTCGGTTGACCGCCCCCCTCCTGAGTTCGAATCGGGGTGATTCTCCTTCATACGGTCACGGTATTTCTTCTTGATGTTTTCCTTGGAATAATCACCGTTCAAACCAAGAATATCGCCGTAATATTTATCCATCGGATCAACATAACTCCCGGTTGAAGTGGTGCTGCCGGACGAAGTATATGCCTTGTAGCGGTTGGAACCCGAAGCACTCGCGTTGTCGTAGTCTCGAACGAGATGCTCCCGTCCGATATAGAGGAAATGGTAGAGATTATTGGTCCGGTAACCGAATGCGTGGAGGTAGATGATCAGCAGGTCACCGTAAGGCTCGGTATCAAGGGAGAGTTTACTGGCCTCAACATAAAGTTCATTCAGGAGGCGGGGAATATCAAAATGGTGTTCATTTCCGTTTAGCCCCTCACCGGCAAAAGGATTGATCAGACGGAGCACCCCTTTAAGCCAGGAGTCGTCCTGTTTGGAATTGCTAAGTTTGTACAGGATCAAAAAATCCCTCAGCATCTCTTGTTGCGGCACACGCGCCATAATAGAGGTGTCAAGTGTGCTGCAGATCAGTTTCATGTAAGTGGCGCGCCCCAGGAGGTCCATCAAACCCTCAAGGTTAACCCCGAAAAGCGAAAGTATCACCTTGTTTACGGCAGGCACTATCAGTAGATCCTCGGCACCGAAACCACCCGTAAGAAATGCCGCCAGCCATCCGGCTCCCTTCGCGATATTCCTGGATAGTTTTACGGTATCCAGTCCGCTCATTATCTCTTCACGGATCTCACCTGCCAAGGCATAGGCATCCCTGTATCTGCTGGCATCGTAATACTTTTGAGCCAGGCGGTACTTTTCTTCGAGTTCGTAATAGTTTAGTAATCTAGACATTTAGTGTGGAGTGTGGGGTGTGGAGTGTAGAGTGTAGGGTGTAGAGTGTGGAGTGTAGAGTGTAGGGTGTAGAGTGTGGAGTGTGAAACCTCATCCGTGTGAATCCGCGTCATCTGTGTTGTCCGTGGTCTGTCTAAATCCGTGTGAATCCGCGTCATCTGCGTCATCCGTGGTCTATCTAAATCCGTGTGAATCCGCGTCATCTGTGTTGTCCGTGGTCTATTCCGAATAAAAAAAGGCTGAACCGGGGTGGAACAGCCTTTAAAAAATTGCACGTCACTTCTTAGAGCTCCCCGGCGCGCTTCTTCTGGAAGTACATGCTGCGGGTCATCTCATATCTCCATACCAAACCGTCGACAGGATCGACATAGTCATCAGTTCTGACGAACTTCAGTTTGTTCAGTATATGATTCGAAGCATTAATCTCAGGTCTTGTGTGTGCCACCACTTTTATGATCGAGCTGTCCCTGAATGAGAAGTGGAGGAAAGCCCTGGCTGCCTCTGTAGCAAAACCCTTGCCTCTGTATTTCTCGGCAGTACCGTAACCTATCTCAACCACTCCGTTGTTTGGTCTTCCTTTGAAACCGCCGGCACCTATGAGTGCTTTATCCTTCCGGTGAACGAAGAGATAGAAACCCCACTCTCCGAAACCCGGGCCATGTGCCAAAAGGCTGTGAATAAGCTCCAGTGCCTCCGGAAACTCCAGATATCCTTTTTCAACTTTCCAGCCGTACTCTTTTTCGAATAATTCCTCTTCTTCTCTGAGAAGCTGAATGTGGCGTGCGTTCGAGTTAACCAGGTCAAGGTTTTCTGTGCGGATTACAAATGGTTCTGCCATGCTGAAGATAGCTCCGGAAATTTTAAAAAAGCAAACTTTAATTTAGCTCTTTTAAAGGGCGAAATAAAGGTATTTTTTGTGCCGGAACTACTTTTTCTGAAGCACTGAAAACTCGAGGACCACCTTGCCGCCCGAGTAAAGTGTCAGTTTGTTCATGTTCACGGCGAAACTGTCAACTTCCTTCAGTTTTTGGAAGTACGATATCTCAAGGTTCATGTCATCGCATGCCATCTTCGTCGATCCAAGATTACCGAATGTAAGCTTGTTCCCGGAGACGGAAGCGTCTGCGAAGTACTGGTTGCAGCTCCCGCTTCCCGTAACACTGTTAAGACCGGCCACGATCGCAAGGGTAACATCCTTCCCTCCGGGTGCCACAACCGGAACACCGTTCAGCTTCTCAAGTTTCCAGATGTTACTGTAAAGTATCGCGTCATCAGCGTATTGCATTACTGATGAACAACCAGCAAAAACAAGGGCTGCAAGCACTGTTGCGGCAAAAATTCTCATTTTCATTTTCTTTTCCGTTAATAGTTTGAAAGATCTCAATTGCAATTATACTGATTCAGAGTTCATTAAGTTTCAACTCCTGTCACATTTTCAAAAAAAAGAGGCCGGTCACAATGATGTCTCCAAAACCTCAAAACTTCATATATTGTGGTCTTTGATTTAACTCTTTCCGGATAGAAGAATGTATTTTACGATCAACGCAGAAGACAACAAATACTTCATCATGTGCGAAGGCTCTCTGAACGCCGCCTCGGTCGAGGAGTTCAGGAACACTGTTGAACCATTTATCAATGAATTCCGCGCGCCCATTGTGATCGATCTCGATAAGGTCGACTACGTCTCCTCTGCAGGCATTCGCGCTTTCCTCCTCCTGTTCAGGGCAGCCATGGCCAAAGCTCCTCAGACAGGGCTCCACTTCATGGATATGGTTACACTCGCCAATATTTCGCCCCAGGTGCAGCAGATACTCGATATTTCAGGCCTCTCCGACTCCCTTAAGCAGTGGAACGAAGAGAGAAATCCTCAAGGCTGATGGAACTTTTTTATAACCTGATAAATTGTTTATCATAAAAAGGTCCTGATGAGCAGAATAAAGATCGAGAACAACAAGCTTAAACGATACATCTTCTTCGGAATCGGAATGATATTCCTCGTCCTTGGCGTGATAGGGTTTATCATTCCTCTTATGCCCGGAACCATCTTCCTGATCCTGGCTTCACTGCTTTTCGCGCGCAGCTCGGAAAAATTCCATAATATGATCCTCCATAACAGGTATGTCGGGAAATACATCTCATACTACCACTCCGGGGGCAAAATGCCGCTTCGCGCCAAGATAATCACCGTCGGCATGATCGTCGTCTCTCTAACAATCTCAGCCGTCTTTACGTTTTGGATAAACTGAACAACAAGAATTCACCTGACAGACAGACCGGTCGCACCAGCCGGGCTGAGGACCCTGCCACGGATCAGAAACGGATACCTGAAGATCCTGCCGCCAGGAAAAACATCCTCTCGATCCTTGCCTACCTCGCTGCCGGTGACAACGAGATACATTTCTCCGAATCAGACCTTATAAAAAAAACCGGTCACGAGTTCGGATTTACCGATTACGAGATCGCCGAGATCACCTTCAGACCCGATAAAGGCCTGAACGTTATCATTCCCCCTAAAAAAAGTGACAAACTTTCTTTGATCTACGACCTCTTCGAGATGATGCTCGTCGACGGTAAAGTCACCATCGAAGAGGTGGCCATCATCACCAGGATCAGTTTTCTCTTCGGTATTCCGGCTATAAAACTTAAGACCTTCTACATCCAGTATGTGGAAGCTGCTGCCAGAAACATTACCAAGGATGTTTTTCTTCACAGAATGGAGCTTTTCATCTGACCCAAACCAATAATGGTGAGGCGTATCACTTGATTTAGTCATTCCTTCTGATTAAATTCTATCCTGTAAACTACATTTTTTCATTTTTCCCGGATTCTGCCCCGTGGCTCCCAACACGTTGATCACTCTTGGTGGTCTCATCCTGTTCGGTCTCTTTGTTCTCTCGACCAATAATATCATTCTGAATCAGACTGATGTGGCGGTTTCGAGTGAATTTCAGATCTCAGCCATCGGATTTGGACAGTCACTTATCGAAGAGGCAAAAATGAAAAAGTTTGACGAAGCAGAAGTGTCGGGCACCATTTCCACCGTGAACAACCTTACTGCTGTAAACTCTCTTGGAAGAGATGCCAACGAAGCCTACGTCGCACCCGATTCATCATACACCGGGAACTTTAACAGCCTCAGAAATTTTGATGACTTCGACGACTATAACAACTATCGCAGGATCGTGAGTTCTCCGAGAGCCGAAAATTTTACGGTAGCCTCAACAGTGAGTTACGTAAGTGAAACCTGGCCCGACTCAAACGTGACCACCAAAACATTCGCCAAGAAGATAAGGGTGACAGTCTCGAGTCCCTATCTACAACGAAGCATTATTCTTGAATATGTAGGAATATTTTAGCCATGAACGCGGTACTCGATCTGCTGGGCGCAACAGTTATTTCTGCATTTGTTACACTCATGCTGATGAACGTCAACAATAACCTCTCGGTTACTGCTTCGGAGCAATACATGAACACCAACACCCAGCAGAACATGGTAGCTCTCTCCGACATGCTCCACTTTGACCTCAAGAATACCGGCTACAGGGTCACAGACTCGATAAAGATCGTCAGAGCAGAGTCGGAGCGGATAACCGTGCGTGGAGATTTCGACAACAACGGAGTGGTCGACTCTGTGAAATATTACCTTGGGCAGACAAGTGAACTTTCAAACACTCCGAATCCCAACGATAAACCATTGTACCGTGTCCTGAATGCAGCAACTCCTGTGGCATCAAATTGGGGTGTGACTTCCATGAAGTTCAGCTATTACGACAGCCTCGGAAACGAAACCACGTACAGATCGAAGATCAGATCATTCAAGATCAAACTTCAGATCATGAGCGCATTTCAATACGACGGGAAGTACACATATTCCAGTTGGGAAAAACTTTATAAGCCCAGAAATCTGAGGTAAAAAATGCCCGGTAAAGCTTTGATCCTGCTCATCGTGGGAGTGATCAGCCTAGCAACTGTCACTTTCCTTAACATATTTGAAGCCGGAGACCGTCTTTCACAGTCATCGGTTGAATCATTCAACGCGAGTCAAGTGAAGAACATCGCTGAGGCTGCGGTTCAGATGGCCGTCAGGAGAGTGATACTCGATTCAACCTGGCGGACTGGATACACAAATCTCAACCTTATGGGCGGAACTGTAAACCTCAGACTCGCGGATACAGTTTTCGACGGGAAAAATGTGGTTAAGGTTGAGGCTTTCGCTAAAGTTCTCCCAGGTTCCCTTGCAGAGCGCACTTACATGGCTTCATGCTTCTACAAAAAAAACATTATCGTTACAATGTTTCCGACGGGTATCAAGGGTTCGATCACCACGAACAGCAACATCACCACACTCGGTGATCTCGTGGTCGACGGGCGCGATCACTCAAATACCGGCATTCTCATTTCAGGGCAAGGCAGTCAGGGTGTATGGACCACAGGCGGGCTCGAGCAGAAAGGTTCATCCACCATCGGTGGAACAGATGGATCAGGTAACGACTATACCCCGACAAAACCCGGGAGTGACAGTGTTATTTCAACCCTTCAAACATTTCCCGGCGGTTACCCCTCTTCACCGGACAGTCTCATGGGTGGTCCCGCGAACGGTTACCCCGAAGGTACTTTGAAGATGATCGCCCAGTCAGGCCTCGGGGGCAGTCAGTATGTCACCAATCCCGGCGATCTGACTTATCCTCTAAAAGGTGTGACCTATGTCGAACTTCCCGATGGCAGCCCTTGGAACTCGGCAAATATTACCGGTACCGGAATTCTGATAGTGCACAATCAGGAACTAACCGCGGGAATATACAATATTAATACCGGTGTATTCACCGGAATTGTAATGGCTGATGACATTGTCAGGATACACAACACCGTGATAGGTGCTGTTATCGGAATTTCGCCCAATCCGCCCAGCGGAAACTGTATTGGTAATGGAACCGGAAGTATACTCTTCTCTCGTGAAGCAATTAACGCAGCGACAAATCTTGTAAATTTAATTTCACCAAACCTTAACTCAGTGAATCAACAGATAATTTACTGGTTTGAATAAACTCAAACCCTGTATCTTTTTTATTTTTTAATCTTTAATCTAATCTATTTTATTTATGCCCGGTAAAGCTTTAATTATTCTTCTCGCTGGAGTGATCGGACTCTCAGCCGTAACATTTCTGAATATACTCAAGGCAGGAGATAAACTCACTGAGAGTTCTGTATCAACTTACAATGCGGCTCAGGTGAAGAATATCGCCGAAGCAGGAGCTCAGATGGCCGTCCGAAAGATGATCGTTGAACCGTCATGGAGGACGGGTTTCTCAAATCTCTCACTTATGGGTGGAAGGGTCAATGTGAGATTGGTTGATACCACCTTTACCGGACAGGCCGTAACCAAAGTGCAATCGATAGCAAGGGTATCTATTGGATCTTCATTGGAGAAGAGTTACACTGCTATTTGCTATTTCCAACGGGCGACTATATCAACCGTCAGACCACCCGCGATAAAGGGTGCTATAACAGCGAATACAGCGATAACAACCCTCGGAAATCTTACCGTTGACGGTCAGAACCATGACACCTCCGGGGGATTCCTGGCAGCGGGAGGTACACTCGGAATATGGACAACCCAAACACTTTCAAGATCAGGAAATTCGAAGATAGGCGGAACAAACACTCTTGGGACCAATTATTCACCCTCCAAAACGCCACCTGCCGGTATCATCGCAACCTCGCAGGTTTTCCCGGGGGGGTTTCCCCTCTCCCCCGATAGCCTAATGGGAGGTCCGCTGAACGGGTACCCTGAAGGAACTCTGAAAGCTATTGCAATGTCAGGTGCCGGTGGCAGTCAGTATACTACCAATCCTGGTACTTTAACTTACCCTCTAAGAGGAGTTACTTATGTGGAACTCCCTGATGGAGGGTTATGGAACTCAGCCACCATCACCGGCTCAGGTATTTTGGTGGTACACAACACGACCGTTAATGCAGGCATTAAAAATCTCAACACCGGTCCCTTCAAAGGAATTTTGCTTGCTGACGATATTGTCCATGTTCATTGCGATATAATTGGAGCTGTGATCGCAATCTCTTCGAGCCCTTCAAGTGGTAACTGTATCGGTAATGGCTCGGGACGGATACTCTACTCGGGAGATGCGGTCACTAATGCCACAAATCTCGCAAATTTGCGTTCATCAAACAGTGTTTCGGTAAACCAGCAGATCCTCTACTGGTTCGAGTAAAATCAACAATTTAAAACAAAAAAGGCTGCCCCTCAAAAGCAGCCTTTTTTAATTTCAGGATTAACGGTTAAGCGTTGACTGCTATTCCGACGAACGAATCAGCTTTAAGACATGCACCACCTACGAGGGCACCGTCGATATCGGGCTGACCGAGGAGTTCCCTGGCGTTCTCTGGCTTTACGCTGCCGCCGTACTGGATGATCGTCTTCTCAGCAACATTAGCGCCGAAGAGTTTAACGAGTTCTGCCCTGATAAAAGCGTGCACTTCCTGAGCCTGCTCCGGTGTGGCAACCTTTCCGGTACCGATCGCCCAGACGGGTTCGTAGGCGATTATCACGGCATCCATCTCAATTTCGGTTATACCGGCGAGACCGTTAACCACCTGACGTTTTACCACGTCGAAAGTAACACCCGACTCCCTCTCTTCAAGGGTTTCACCGATACAGAAGATCGGCTTAAGACCTGCCGCGAGGGCTTTTTTCACTTTCTTGTTGATCACTTCGTCACTCTCGCCAAAGATGGTTCTTCTCTCAGAGTGGCCGAGGATGACATACTCGCATCCGACAGATTTAAGCATCGAAGCTGATATCTCACCTGTGTAGGCTCCGCTCTCTTCGAAATACATGTTCTGAGCTCCCAGACCGATGCCGCTCCCTTTAAGGAGTTCGTTGGCTGTCTCAAGTGAAGTGAATGGTGGACAAACTATCAGCTTCGCGTTGAAGTTTTTCCCCGCGATCCCGGATTTAATGCCGGAGATAAGCGCGATCGTACCGTTGAGGTCGTTGTTCAGCTTCCAGTTTCCGGCTATAACTTTAGTTCTCATTTTTCATTCCTGGTGATTTTTTGAAATTTCAACTTTAAAATTACCCATAAATCACCCTATCACAAAAATGTCAGATTATTTCATCTCATTCGCCCTCTTTCTGTTCCTCTCCCTAAGTATCTGAAGGTCTTTCAGACTGAGCCGCCCGGCCTTGTAAGCCTCGATAAGTTTCTTTTCATATTCCTCCGGATCGAGGTTGGTTTTTACCGGTGGTTTCTCTTCCAGATCGTGGTATTCCTTCGTGCCGTCCTCATAGAGGTAGACGCGCCTCGGCTTGCCGTCTTTATACTCGTTGAACCTGTCGACCACCTTCGGCTTCCAGAAACTGTTCTTCACCTTTCCGCCTGCCCCGTCATCCAGCCACGTACGGTTGCCATCAGCATCAGTGTAGTAGAGATAGGGCTCATCGTAACCCGGGGTTTTCTTCTGTGACGCGCGAAACTTCTCATAGACCTTAAAGACCGCGGGTGAAAGAGCTGCAAGAAGTGCCTCCTTCTGCGGAAGTGGTGCCTCCCCCTCTCCGGCACCACCCCCTGTAAGTTCCCCCAAAAGACCCGTGATCTCATCCAGTTCCTGCCCTTCCCTCCGCCGTTTGATGTTCGAAACACCGGTGGTTCCACCCAATCCGAGCCCCCGGGCAAAGCCGCTGATCAGATTTTTATAGAAGTCTTCAGCCATTCCGCCACCCCGTTTCTTCAAGAAGTTTTACGATAAGATCATCCTCATCGGGCAGCTCCTCCACTTTTTCCGCCGGCGCGGGAGGAATGGGAGGCGGCACCACCTTTCCCTTTTCCTTAACTATCGGCT
Organism: Chlorobiota bacterium; assembly: GCA_008363265.1. Lineage (GTDB taxonomy): Bacteria > Bacteroidota > Ignavibacteria > Ignavibacteriales > Ignavibacteriaceae > UTCHB3. Next base: position 3,601 of record RHKR01000007.1, on the reverse strand, counting down.
CAAAGTACTTCCTGATCTCTTCCATCAGTTCCCCCTTCAAACGGTTGAAAAGTGCCTCACTGTCGACAGCCTCAGTAACTGTAACCTCTGCAACTTCGTTACTCTGTAGCTCTGTGACTTCGTTACTCTGTGACTCTGTGACTTCATAACTCTGTGACTCTGTGATTTCTTCATTCTGTGTTTCCACCACTTCTTCTGTTTTCATTTCTGCTCCTGGTTGTTGTAGTTGGTAATTATTGTTTCCCTCTCGGCCCTGTCGAGGTTCATGTAGTTAAGCACCACCTCGAGCGGCACCGAACCGGGATAGATGTTGTTCAATGAAATTAGTTGCTCAAGTTTATCAGCTTTTTCATCGCTGCTCAGGGGTGCCTCGGTCACAACGATCTCCCTGTCAATCATGATGATCTCTTCGGCGGTGGGGAGACCGCCCCCATTTCCGGTCTCCGGTTTCACCCGCCTTGCCGCCGCCTTTACGGCCTCTTCCCCTTCATACTGAAGTGTCGCCTCGAGGAGCTTCTCACCGAGGGAGCACTTCCACCTCCTGAGATTGTCGAGCACCAGCCCTGCCGCCAGCATCCCCTGTTTCTGTTTAGCAAGGATCGCCTTCCCCGACTCGTTGCTGTACTCTGACATCCCGTGAAAACTTCTTCCCCCCGCCAGATCCTCGATAAACCCCTGCATCACTGCTGCCAGCTGGAAGTACTGCGGGTTTACCCCCGATACCTTCAGGGGGCGGAACACCTCCTCACCTGTGCGGGTCCAGATTATCCCGCCGGTTCTCTCAGCCTTTCTTAAAGCGGTATCGGGGGTCTCCGATTCAGCAAGCGCGTGGAGATTACCCTGATACACATTCTTTACATCGCGCCCGAGACTGTAGTCGATCTGCATGAACACCCTGTCAAGGAATATCTGCGGCTCAACCAGAAGATCGGCGAGCGACCAGAATCTGTTCCCGAACTGAAACGGCCTGTATACCGCCACAGGCATCGTGGCAAGGGGAAGTTCGATCACATCAACGATCTCACCACCGGTTAAGACATACTTCGTTATCCTCTCCCCTTCAACGGGGATGATCTCGCTCAGCGGAACATCAATATCACGCTGAAGGTAGATCACGTTGAGCTCTCTGACTGCTTTCTCAGCCTCGTGGCGGGTTGGGAATTTTCCCGCGTAGACCCCGTTTGGAAGTCCGGCAAGACCCCGGTGATCGTTGAACAGAAGGAGATACTCCTTCACCCGGCTTTTTGTGTAGTGGTTTATCAGCCTCACCGTCTCCTTGCCTCCACGAAGAGAAGAGCCGTTCTCATCCCTGTAAAACGAATGTGTAAAAAGGGGGTGACCGTAGGATGAAACCTTTCCGTATTTCCTTTCCACGCTTTCCCTCTGAAAGGTTTCACCAACAGCGACAAAGATGGCATCGTTAAGATTGTAATCCCGCGAGCTGTTGTCCCAGAAGACATCTAGGTAGTCGCGCGAACGGACAGTTGCCTTCACCTCCCCGCCGGGAGCCTCCGGCAGGACTTCCGCCACTCCGTAGCAGACAGAAAGTCCCGAGTCGAAGATGTCGCTCTCGAGCCTTGGCAGGTCACCGGTCCGCTCCTTGTTTCGCAATATTTCGGTCGCGATCGCGGCATGAGTGCCATACTCCTCCGGTGCAGAGACCATGACAGAAGTGCGCGACTGCCTCTGCGTGGACAGGATGTTGTTGATCTTGTGATTCATCAGTGAGATCGAGTAGGGATGGCGCGCTTGCTCCCTGATCGCGTCGAGTTCTTCCCGCGTCCAGTGGTTCCCCTGCTTGTATCTCTCGTTCCTCCTCCCCCTCTTCCACGCCTCCTCAAACAGAGGCAGCGACTCGAGGTGGAGTTCCGTGATTTCAGTATGTGTTAGATAGTTGCCCATAATTCACTTTTTTTGATGCAAATTTGGGCTTTCTGAGGGGTGATTCTCAAGGGTGAGTTCCTGCACGTGCAGGAGTTTACACATCCTTACGGCGGGAACCGGCAGGAATAAAAAAAGCGCGGAAGGACAGTTAAGCCCTCCCGCGCTCCGTTTTTTTTGTTTTTTAAGACCGGCTCGAAAGCCTATCTTAGATAAACTATCTTTTTCGAGATGTAATTGGTCTTGCCCGAAGAGTTGCTCTTCACCTTTACGTGTACAAGATAAACTCCGCTGGCGAGCGTTGTATTGAAGTTATCGGTACCATTCCAGTTGTACCTCTTCATACCCTTCACCCCGTCTTCATCCGCGATCGTTTTTACCAGCTGTCCGGTGATATCGAAGATGTTAACCTGAACCCTCGAGTCTTCCGGTACGGCAAGCCTTATCAGAGACATCGAGTTGAAAGGATTGGGGTAGATGTCGAGCATCAGTGAGTCGACCACCATATCCTCGCCGAGGATCTTGGTTAGTTTGCTCTCATCCCACGGATTGATAAGATAGTGAACAGTATCGTTCGGCTCGAGAACAAGGAATGCGGTGTAGTCGCACATAACCCTGTCATCGAAAGCCATGCTGACAATAAGGGCGGTGTCGTACGAAGCATTCACCAGCATTTCGTTTATCTTCTCGTTCGTGATGACACTCGGAATTATTGTCCTGGTGTTCACGGTATCCCACTGAACGGAGAATGGATAGTTTCGCGTGTGAATGGTGTCATTCCCTGCGAACTTCGCGGTAATGCCGATATTTACAACATTGGTATTCTCATACTTGCCGGCAAAAAACATCGGTGCCCAGTAGTTTTTCAGGTTCTTTCTGATCTCTCTGAACTCGGTGATCAATCCGCCGGTCTGCGGAGAAGCGGTGATCACGAGAGAATCTACACCGGGCATGGCGGTTGCCAGTCCTGAAGTGATGAAATCCCAGTCGTAGATCGCCTTTTCGAAGTGTAGCCCGCCCGTCTTCGACGATATCTTCGAGAGGAGCAGACCACTTCCGTAGTAGGTCTTCAGATCGTCGTATGTCACCGGTGGAATAACGAACGGTTCACCATCAAGCAGGTTGACCGTGGCTATCGCTGGCCTTGCTTCACCGAGTTGCGACATGAAACTGTTTACCAGTGTCTGAATCTCGCCCGGGGTATAATACTTGTCGGAGTTGCTCATCAGCACGAATCTTGTAGCCTTCGCGCTCTGCTGTAAACTCGCCAGGTAATTAAGGAAACCCTCGAGCAAAAGTGGCCCGTTGGTCACATTCAACCCCATCAGCGGAGGATTAACGAGCGATTTCAGACTGAGGTCATCATCGTATCCGTAGATTCCCGAGACGACAACAAGTCCGTTAAGCAACCTCTTGGAGAGCACCGCGATCTGATCAAGATTGTTCCGCAGTTCTGTTTTTGCGGCGGCATCCTGATGGTCGAGCAACTGCGTGGTCTTCCTTTCGATCGTCGCGGGGAAGCCCATACCAAGATTTCCGTTCTCATTCCTGAACCAGGTTTTGAAAACCGAAATGGTGGTGTCAACATGTATCCCGTCGATGTAATACTTCAGGAGTGAGTCACGGGTGTGTGTGGCATATGAGGTGTAGGAAAGGTACCTGCCTCCATTCTCGAGGAGCACGGCCAGACTGTCTTTATACCTCATTACCGTATCGCGTT
>RHKR01000467.1 GCA_008363265.1 Chlorobiota bacterium | reverse complement strand
CACACCACCGCGCCGTCCACTACGATGGCCGCGGCCGGGATGCCGCTGACGCCGAAGGCCTTCGCGTACTCGCCGTCCTCCTGGCCGATCGGGAAGGACAGCCCGTTCTCCTTGATGAACTCGGCCACCTTCTTTTCGGGGTTGTCCTCATTCACATTCAGCCGGCAGCTGTAGTCGGCGATCTGCCTGAGCGCGCGGTCGGGCGCGAAATCGAAGATGTAGCACTCGTTCTTGAGGATCACTTCTTTATTCGGAGAGAGGTTGTCGGGGTTCTTTATCGTCCAGGGGGTTTGCACGCGGAAAGCCGCCTGGAAGTAGGTTTCGGGACTTGAAGAGTTCCTCAGCATGAAGATGCCCGTCCACGGTTTCACCGAAACCCCCGTAGTAAGCTTGCCGCACGAAAGGGTGATCGACTTCGTTTTCAGCGGATTCTCCATCGTGTCGAGCACGGGAGGGAGGGCATCCACACCAATTCCGGCAGCACTTCCGGCCGCGACAACAATTCTGTACTCATGGTAAAATCTGTTCTGAGGTTGGCCCAGGAGGTTTGCCATGGCATGGCACGCGGCAACACTGGGGAGGAACCAGAATGTATGGTTAAGCACGCCGAGAAGCCGCACATCAGAGAAGGGCATCGGCGGTTTCTGCGCGCCGAGCTTCAGGTTGTCAACCGTTGTGGCAAGGTATGAGCCGCGGATAAGGTCGAGCCACTTCTGCACCTCATTCATGTGCCTGAAGATCGCCTGCCCCCCTTCCCCCTCCGCCTTGAAGAACTCGTTAAGGTCGAACTCGTCAAACTCGCCCCCTTTTATCACATCCTGTATCGACGGTGGGAGCTGATAGGTCAGAAGGACCATTCGCGGAAGTGCGGCGTAAGGGTTCGGCTCACCCTTCCACTCCGCCTTCGCCCTCTGCTCATCCGAGTAGGTCCAGTTGTATATCTGCTCCTCGATGAACTCACCCGAGGCGATCGCCCGGAACGGCGTGCCCGAGAGGTAGAGGTAGTGGTCGGTCGTTATCGGCATTATCTCTTCATCGAACCACTCAAGCCCGGCCCCCGCGGCAAACTGCACTTCCCTCTTCTCCTCCGCGTCAAAAAGGTCTTTCGCGTTCTCCCGCCAAGCGCCGTAGTGGTATTCGTCGAGGATCACGCAGTCCCAGTTCGTGGTGTGCACCCACTCGTTGCGCGCTTTGATGCCGCCGGCCTCGTTCTTCCCGAGGAAATCCTGGAACGAGCCGAAACAGACCAGAGGTCTCGAAGTGTCGGCAACCTCCATCGAGGAACCGTTCCTGCTCAGGAACTGCCACCCGCTGAAGTCAACATGCGTCATCAGGTCCTCCTCCCACGCGCTCTGCACGGCGGGTTTGAATGTAAGAACGAGTATCTTCCTCCACCCCATCGCCTTCGCGAGCTGATAAGCGGCGAAGGTCTTGCCGAACCTCATTTTCGCGTTCCAGAGGAAGTGGGGCGTCTTTCCGGGGTTCTCCTCTTTGAAACTTCTGAAGTAGGCGATCGTCTTCTCAACCGCTGCCTGCTGCTCGGGCCTCATCGGGAAGTCGAGCGTCCTGTTCTCCTCGAACCAGACTCCGCTCTTGATCGTGAGAATTGCCGACTTTACATCCTCGACCGTGCACTCGAACCACTCGCCGTTGGGGTTCCTGAGCCCCTTTTTTCTGAGGAACCTGTGAACATCATGGTCGCTGAACACCGTTCCGTCGTTCCGCATCGCGGGCTCTTCGAGCACGATCCTGTATGGAGGTTCCCCCGGTCTGAGCACCGGGTACTGCTGCGCCACCCTGGTTTGGGCATCAAGGTTTGTGAACCCCACTTTAAGGAGCCCCTTGTACGCGGGGTTGCTGTCTTCGTAAGCATAAATGGTCGGATTTGCTTCCGGCCTTTGGGGGAAGAAGGTTTTACTCATGATCCTGTCCGTCATTTTGCAAGTTATTTCTGGCAATTGCGATGGCCCGATGCAGTCGATCAAGGAGAATTTCACGGGAAGGCAGTTCCGTCAGGTAGTCCGCGACCCGGATGTTTCCGTCATTAAGCTGTAAAAGCTCTATATGTTCGGGATTTTTACCTGTACAGAGTATCAATCCAATCGGTGGATTTTCGCCCTCAACCATCTCATACTTCTTTAAGTATGCCAGATACAACTCCATCTCACCTTTGTACGCGGCATCGAACTCACCGATCTTTAGATCGATTACCACAAGACATTTCAACCTGCGATGAAAAAAGAGGAGATCAATATAGTAGTCACGATTGTCAATGGTTATCCGTTTCTGCCTGGCAAGAAAAGCAAAATCGGTACCCAACTCGGTTATAAATCTCTGTAATTCCACGACGATTGATGTCTCGAGGTCTTTTTCCGAATACGCGGAGGATAATCCCAGAAAATCAAGAAAATATGGGTCCCTGAATACCAGTTCAGGTGATAGCTGTTCCTTCTTCCCCAGTTTTTCCAATTCATTTTTTATTACAATTTCAGGTTGTTTGCTGATCGCGGTGCGTTCGTACAGCATCGATTGGATTCTTTCCCTGAATGTCCGGACACTCCATTTCTCATTGATGCACATTCGAATGTAGAATTCTCTTTTTAATTCGTCTTCAATGAAAAGAATATCCTTGATATGTGACCAACTCAATTGTCGTGACAGTGTAACGACAATTTGATTATCCGGAAATACCTGTGCAAATTTCATAAAATGTCTAAGATTTTTT
>RHKR01000006.1 GCA_008363265.1 Chlorobiota bacterium | reverse complement strand
ACAGCTTCCTGCAGGGCCCGCATGGGGTACTTTACACGGTTAGGTTCCGGCGAAGTTTTTTCGAAAAATGTCGGAGCCTCCAACCTCAAAAGGTCGATAAGTTTTCTGGCCTGTTGAACTATGTCGCCGGATATCTCATGCCTGAAACCGAACTGTTCACTTCTGTCAGTTCCCTTATACACTGAGAAATATGCGAAAGCACCGTTGAAATACTTAACAGGCTCTTTCGAGAATAACAGAAGCGAAAAATTTCTGGGACGGGCCAGATTGTCGATTCCTTCCGTACCAAGGAATGGGGGAATGTAGGCTGAGATCGATGACTTGGTTGAGAGGTAATCATCGACACTTTTCTTCTCATCCCATAGTCTCATTTCCTGTAAGTAGTTACGGAGAATTATCAGATCGAGGTCACCCGGGGCTGATGATCTGTTTATCTGTTTATCCCAGGCAGGCTGAACACCTTTCATTCTGAACAGGTCCATGATCAACCCGTTTCTTGCCTCCCTGGTTTGACGGCCCGTCCTGACGAAATAGACTGTTTCGTTGGTCCTGGCACTGCGGAACGAATGTGCTTTTTCACTTGCCACAATTACAAAAACAATAACCCTCTTTTCATCAGATACCGGTATCTCTTCAATGATAGGAACAATTGGAGGTGACACCCGTTCACGGAGCATTGTTACCACTTTACCTTCGATCTCTTTGAGTCTGGATGAAGTCAATCCCTTCAACTCAACTTTCTGAAATCCAAACTCATCTGTGGTCTCAGCAGCACCACAGACTATATACCCGCCTCCAAGATTTGAATAATCATTGGCAAAGGCCACCGCAGTCTTCACGACATCTTCTATGTCGGCGACATTCTCTTTCCACTCAACTCTTTCACTCTCTCTTTTCGAGAGTTCATCAAGATCGATAAAATTCATATGGTTGCTGTTTTGATATCAGTAATAAAGAGTCACCACAATGGATTCGTATAAAACGGTTGTATTTGTAAAGAAACGGTATAACGATTCGCAAATTACTAAAAAACCACCAAATTAGAGGTTAAAGGCTTGTCCGCCGCGGCGGACCAAACTATATCCCAAAAATCAAACTGCCGCCGAGGCAATAACCATTCTGATAGAAGACGGCGAACTGGCCGGGGGCGATGCCTTTATCGGGTTTGTCGATGGTGACGAGGCCGGAGACCTCATTCTCGATCTTGAGTGTGCAGTTGTAATAATTGGGTCCATGGCGGACCTTAACCTTCAGCCCCTCTAAATTTTCAGGAGGGGCACCCGCGAACCAGTTGAAGTTCGTCACCAGGAACTTGTCGCGTTCCTTGTCGATCGAGCTGTATTCCCGGGAGATGTAAATAACATTCTCTTCGATAGCTTTCTGCACCACATACCAGGGTCCACCGCTGAGACCGAGCCCCGAGCGCTGCCCGATGGTATAATAGTAATATCCGCTGTGTTTCCCCATTACCTTGCCGGTATCGAAATCGACCATGTCGCCGGGATGCTCACCGAGGTGGAATTTTATGAAATCCTTAAACTTGATCTGTCCCAGAAAGCAGATACCCTGGCTGTCTTTTTTGTCGTGGGTGGCGAGTTCATGTCTTGCTGCCACTTCCCGCACCTGACTCTTCTTCAGCGAACTGATTGGGAACATCGCCCTTGAAAGCTGTTTCTGGTTCAGATATGAAAGAAAATAGGTCTGGTCTTTAACAGGGTCGGGGGTAACTTTCAGTATATGCCTGCCGTTTATCTCTTCAACCCCGGCGTAGTGACCTGTGGCCACTTTTTCGTATGAACCGTCGATCCTGTCGAAAAATTTGCCGAATTTTATCAGACTGTTGCAGAAAATATCAGGGTTAGGGGTTCTTCCGGCCTTTATCTCGTCGATGGTGTAGGTTACCACAGCATCCCAGTACTCATTCTGCATCGAGATAACCTCAAACGGCACACCGAGTTTCGAAGTGACGGCTTCGCAGTATTTGATATCATCTTCCCAAGGGCAGTCGCCGAGTGAAGTGAACTCATCCTGTAGCCATATTTTCAGATAAAAAGCGGTGACATCGTGTCCTTGTTCTTTCAGGAGGGCGAGAGCAACCGAGCTATCGACACCGCCGGAGAGGAGAAGTGCAGTTTTCATTTCAGAGAATTTTCAGTAATTTCAACAATGGGTAAAAAGAAGTAACCCCCGGAAAACCAACAAAGTTGCCACATCCGGGATAATTTTTCATAATTATAGTTTAAATTTACGGATTCGATTTAAGTTATTATAATTAAACAAATTCAACGAATACCGAGACCAGATGAAAGTTACAGAAGTACTTGCGAACGCGAAGAAGCCACTGATCAGTTTTGAGATCATCCCACCCAAGAGGGGCGGCGATATCGGCAGCCTGCTGAACACGATCGAGAACATCTCGCAGTACAAACCCCCGTTCATCGATATCACCAGCCATGCGGCTGAAGTGATCTATGAAGAAACCCCTAAAGGGATCAGGAAAAAGGTGATCAGAAAGCGCCCCGGCACGCTCGGCATCTGCGCTCTGATCCAGAATAAATACGGAATTGAAGCCGTTCCCCACATCCTCTGCAAGAATTTCACAAAGGAGGAGACCGAGGATTTTCTTATTGAACTCGGCTATTTGGGTGTAAACAACGTTCTCGCCATTCAGGGCGACGACAAAGGTTTTGAGAAGGAAGTGTCGGAGGGGCGAACCATTAATAAATATGCCCTCGATCTGGTAAAGCAGGTTACCGACATGAACAAGGGCATCTACCTTGAGGAAGAACTGCTCGACGCGAAACCATCAAATTTCTGTATTGGCGTTTCAGGTTATCCTGAGAAGCACTATGAGGCTCCGAATCTAAAGACCGACATGTACTTTACAAAACAGAAGATCGAAGCCGGGGCAGATTATATTGTAACCCAGATGTTCTTTGAGAACAAGGCGTTCTTCAATTACAAAAACGTGGCAGTTGAGATGGGGATAAATGCTCCCATTTTACCGGGACTTAAGATAATTACATCAAAAGCCCATTTAACCGGAATTCCGAAGAACTTTTACATCAACATTCCGGAAGAACTTACGGGCGAAATTCTCGAAGCGAAACCGGAGCATGTTATGGAGATCGGCGTTAACTGGGCGGTTAAACAGGCCGAAGAGCTGATCAATTCGGGTGTGCCGTGCCTCCACTTCTACATTATGCAGAATCCGAAACCGGTTAACATGCTGATGCAGAAACTGAAAATCTAATTAGTTTTTCCGGGAAGGGAATAAAATGCTGAAACTACCGAAAACCATGAAGCGAAAGAAGGTTCTTTGGGGAATTGCCGGTTTGGGGAATTTCGCGGAGCACGGATTCATGCCCGCGTTGAACCTGATACCGAGGGCAAAACTTCATTCTGTCTTCAGTCACGATATCCACCGGGCCCGCGCGTTTGGTGACAAGTTCAGCGCGCAGGCCCATTTCGACGATTTTGACGCGTTTCTGCAGTCAGGCATCGATGCCATCTACATAGCGGGTACCAATGCCTCCCACTATGAGCAGGCAAAAAAGGCCCTTCTGGCAGGGAAATTCGTCCTTTGTGAAAAACCTGTTACCAACACTTCCGAAGAAGCCGCGGAGCTATACCGTATTTCGAAGGAAGAGGGGAAACTTTTCACGGTGAACTACACCTACCGTTATCATCCCTTCATCCAGAAAGCCAAAGAGCTTATTGAAAATCAGAAGTTCGGCAAAATACTTGTTGTTCAGGCTAACTTTAATGTTGATCTGGTGCCGGGGACGAACTTTCGCTACAACAAAGCTGAAGCCGGAGGCGGAGCACTCCGTGATCTTGGAACCCACATGATCGATCTTTTCCGCTACCTCATGGGTGAGATCACCGATATCTCCGGTTACCTGGATAATCTCGTCTATAAAGCCGGTGTAGAAGATTTTGTAACCGCAATGGTGAAGTTCGAGAACGGCAGTTATGGCACCTTCAACTGCTCATACGCGGCGAAAAAGGGGATTAACTCGATCGTTATCACAGGCCACAAAGGTTCACTGAGGATCGACAATCTGATAGCTTCACGATACGCTTCCGCTAAACTTACCATCACAATGGAAGGTGAAGCCCAAAAAGTTTTCAGAAAAAGGGCCAATAAGCTCTACCGTTTACTTAAAGATGTGAACACCTGTTTCTTAAAAAAGACTCAACCGCCGGTAACTGCATTCGACGGATTTGAAAATGTCCGCCTTATGGAGGCACTCGAGAAGAATGCGGGAAGCTGAAGAGATTGTAAAATATTCCCGTTTGGCCTATGAAAAGGGCTTTCTCGCGGCCACTGACGGAAACCTTTCAACAAGGCTGCAGAATGGAAATATTCTGATAACCGGTTCTTCAGTCTGCAAAGGTGAAGTGTCGCCTGACGATCTCGTTGAGATCGATTTAAGTGGTAGCAAGGTCTCCGGAGCACGGAAGTTGAGCACGGAATACAAACTCCACCTCCACATTTACCGGAACCGGCCAGATGTTAATGCAGTTGTGCACACACATCCCGTTTACGCGCTTATTTGCGCTTCCTCAAACATAGAGCTGGACCGGCCCTACTTCCCTGAGGTTATTCTTACACTTGGCAGAATTCCAACCTGCAAATACGCTACCCCATCCACTGATGATCTGCATAGATCGCTCGATCCATATCTGGAATATGCAACCGTTTTTCTTCTTGAGAATCACGGCGCGGTAGCTACTGGGAAGAGCCTGAAGGAGGCATTTTTCAGAACAGACAAGCTGGAGCACACCGCAAAAGTGGTAGTGGAAGCCACAAAAGCCGGTGGTATCAGACCGTTGCAGAGGCACAGGATCGATGAGCTCTACCGTATAGCGGGCAGCTCTTACGGAATAAACCTCCATCCAAAGAACAGATTTTGAACGGAGATCAAGAGTAAAAGATCTCTGAGACTGAACAAATAATTGACATGAAACCAAAAAACGAAACAAAAGTAATTCTTCTCGCCGGTGGAGCATCCTCCGAGAGGGAAGTGTCGAAAAGCTCATCAGCAGGCATATATAAAGCCCTTACTACTCTGGGTTACAGGGTCAATGTTATCGATCCCGCGGTGGGAAAAGAGCAACATGATGATGTCGCGAGGATTTTCGGTCCCGATGACGGCCGCGATGTCTCCTATCTAAATTATATCGATGCGATCAATTTACCCATTTTCAACGATGCCGATCTTGTCTTTCTCGGTCTTCACGGCAGGTGGGGTGAGGACGGTCAGATACAGTCGCTCCTCCAGCTTCGCGGACTTAAATACACCGGTCCCGGAGTGCTTGCATGCGCCCTGGCCATGAACAAGGGGAAGGCGAAAATAATCTTCCGCAACAGCGGCGTTATTGTACCCAACGGGTTTAATGTAATGAGCGATTCGTTCGACTACGGCATCGACAAAGACTGGGTTATCCGTGATTTCGGTTTCCCCGTGATCGTAAAACCGAACGACGAAGGTTCCACCTTCGGTCTCACTCTTGTTGAGAGAGAAGACCAGCTGGAAGAAGCCTTCCGGTTCGCTTTCAAGTATTCAAACAATGTACTGATCGAAGAATACATCCCCGGGCGTGAGCTAACGGTAGGCGTGCTTGACGGCACTTCACTTCCCGTTCTTGAGATCCGTCCGAAGCACGGGCTTTACGATTTTGAGTGCAAATACACCACCGGAATGAGCGAGTATATCGTTCCCGCGCCGATAGATGACGATCTGGCCGCATTCATTCAGGAGCAGTCGCTGCTGGCATACCACTCGATCGGTTGCAAAGGCTACGCTAGAGTAGATTTCCGGCTTTCACCCGATAACAAACCATACTGTCTTGAAGTGAACACTCTTCCCGGAATGACCCCCACCAGCCTTATGCCGAAGATGGCAAAGCAGAAAGGGATAAGTTATGAGGAACTGGTTGACACCATCGTAAGGATATCCCTCTAATGTCAGAGCATAAAAAGCCCGGACTTGTCACCTACGGTTTCGTGATATTTATCGTGCTCCTTGGGCTTTATATCCTTTTCAACAGCGATGGCTACTTCAAGCACAATGAAATGAAAGGGAAGTTAGAAGAACTGCGGCTTGAACTCGACACACTCCGCACAGAGAACCGGCGCCTTAAAGAGGAGATCGACTCACTTCAAAAGCAGTACGATGCAAAGATCGAGCAGGTGGCACGTGAGAAGCACAACATGAAAAAAGAGAACGAAAAAATGATCAGGATCGAGAAAAAATGAGCTCGCCCGATCTCTCCGCTCCTCTTGCCGAAAGGTGCCGGCCGCAGAAATTTGAAGATTTTGTCGGGCAGGAACACCTTCTGGCCAAAGGAAAACCCCTCAGAAACATGCTCGATGCAGGTTTTGTAACCTCCTTCCTGATCTGGGGTCCCCCTGGCTCGGGGAAAACCACCATTGCCAAGCTCCTTGCCAACTCAACGGGAGCACGGTTCCACCAGATAAACGCTGTTTCATCGGGTGTACGGGAAGTGCGCGAAATAATCTCGATAGCAACTGAAGAGAAAGAATCGGGCTTAAAAACCATTCTGTTCATCGATGAGATCCACCGTTTCAATAAAGGGCAGCAGGATGCCCTACTCGGCTCGGTCGAAAAGGGGATAATCACCCTTATCGGGGCCACAACAGAAAACCCATCGTTCGAGGTAATCCCGGCTTTACGCTCCAGAATGAGGATATTCAAGCTCAATGAACTCTCCGAGAAAGATATAACCGGGATAGTTTCCGCGGCTCTTGAAAGTGATCCCGTTCTCTCTGGCGCGAATATTGAGAAGGATAAAACCGCATACGATTACCTCTATCTGGTTTCCGGTGGTGACGCCCGTTCGGCTCTTAACATTGTGGAGTCGGTAGTATTGTCGTCAGTACCCGGTGCTCCCGTGATAATAGGGAAGGATGAGATCGAGAATGTCATCCAGAAAAAGAACATCATCTACGATAAAGCGGGTGAGGAGCACTACAATATTATCTCGGCTTTCATTAAAAGCATCAGAGGTTCTGACCCCGATGCGGCGGTTTACTGGATGGCACGAATGCTTGCAGGAGGGGAAGACCCTGTTTTTATAGCCCGAAGAATGCTCATTCTCGCTGCAGAAGATATCGGAAATGCTTCACCAAACGCCCTTTTACTGGCGGAAGCCACATTTTCATCTGTCGAAAAGGTTGGCATGCCCGAGGCAAGGATCATTCTCTCGCAGTGTGCCACCTACCTGGCGTCTGCTCCCAAAAGCAACGCGGCTTATCAGGCGATCGACAAGGCCCTCGCGGATGTGGAACACAACCCCCTCTACGCGGTGCCACTTCATCTCAGGAATGCACCCACGGGATACATGAAGAATATCGGCTACGGAACCAACTACAAATATCCCCACAGCTACCCGGGGCATTTCCTGCAGGAGGAGTACCTGCCGAAAGAATTGAAAGATAGACAGTATTACCTCCCTTCCGAAAACGGCAACGAGAAAACGATGAAAGACCGGCTCGCGGCGATTTGGCAGGGGAGAAAGAAATATGATAAATAAAATTTACGGATGACGATGAACCTTATAGTTATCGGTACGAAAAAGTGCAAGGAAACCCAGAAAGCTGAACGCTACTTCAAAGAACGTCGAATTCAATTTCACTTCAGGGATCTGAACGAAAAGGGGTTGGCCAAAGGGGAACTTGAGAATATAACCCGTTCACTCGATATCGATGAGGTATTCGATGAGAACGGCGACAGGTTCAAAAAGCTGAACCTCCAGTACATGGTATTTAATAAATTTGACAAATTGCTCGAAGATTCACTTCTCCTCAAAACCCCTGTTGTGCGAAACGGATCGAAGTGCACCGTGGGGTTCGATCCCGACACCTGGAAAAAGTGGATCGAAGAGAGCAAAAAATAATCTTAACCTTTGGAGAAAAAATGGAAAAGACATACGCGCAGGAAGTTTACGATAAAGTGAAAGAATTCAGCTCACCGCTTGACTATTCGAAAAATGAAGTGGCGGTGATCCTCGCAGCAGGTCACGGCAAAAGGATCAAGTCGCAGCGCTCAAAGATGCTCCACACGATCTGGGGAATTCCTACTGTTGAGAGGGTTTACAACGCCTGCAACAACGAGTTCTCATCAATGAACACAGTCATCGTAGTCGGCATCAAAGCCCTGGATGTAATGGATGTCTTTGGAAAGCGGGATAATGTTGCCTTCGCTTATCAGGAGCACCAGAACGGAACAGGTCATGCGGTTCAGGTGGGACTTGAGAAGGTTGATCCCGCCGGTTTCTCCGGAATAGTTTATGTTTTCCCAGGTGATATGGGGTTGATAGACAATGAGACCGTGGCGATGTTCCGCGAAGCTTTCAAGCAGTCGGGTGCCGATATGATGGTCCTAACTGGTCTTTATGAAGGAAATATCGAACATAACCAGTACGGCAGGATCGTCCGGGTCAAAGCCACCGATATCGATGGTAACCCGGCCGGAAAAGATGAGAATAAAGTTATCGAGATCATCGAACACAAAGATATTCTCGCCCTTAAAGAGGATGTACCCTACGTTACAGAGTATAACGGCAGAAAATACTCCTATTCGAAGAAAGAGATGATCGAGAACCGTGAGTATAATTCAGGCGTTTACGCCTTTGATCACAAAAAACTGATCGAGCAGGTTAACAATATCTCCAGCAACAATGCCCAAAATGAAATTTACATCACCGATCTTATAGCCCTCTTCAACAAGGCCGGATATTCGGTTGACGCGGTGAGCCCTAAAAACGAGTATGTGGTAATGGGCTTCAACGATAAATCGGTACTTAAGGAGATGAAGCAGCTTTACAAGAAGATCGTATACAACAAACTGAAGAATATTATTGAGATTCAGGACCCGGAGGATTTCTTCATCGATGAGAGTGTTGTTAAAGAACTCCTTGATATGGACAAACTCGGAACACCACTTGATATCACGATAGAAAAAGGTGCCCACATCGGAAAAGGTGTTAAATTTAATTATGGTGTGCACATTAGCAGAAATGTCTATGTGTCAGGGAATGTCATTTTCGGTAAAAATGTGAAGGTTTACGAGAACGCGTATCTCTCCACATTTCCGCATCAAACCTTCAAAATCGGCGACGGTGTCGTGATACTGTGGGGTGATATCATCAAAGGTAACATAACCATTGGCGAGAACTCGATGATCGAGTCGAGTGTGAACATGACCGGAAGTGACGAGCACCCGTTGATGATCGGGAAGAACGTTCTGATCAAAGGGACCAGTTACATTTTCGGTTCCGTGATCGAGGACGATATCCAGATCGAGCACAGCGTCATAATCAAAAAGAGGATCATCCGCCAGGTCAGGAAAGACGGAACCGTACAGAAAGTACAGTTCTATCTCCCAATGCCTGCCGGCCTCGATGTTATAGAAGAATTATAGAATGAATTGGTTATAGTTTTCCGGGACAGAAGGGGCCACACCCCTTCTGTTCTTTTTTTGTTCAGAAAATTCAGGAAGTAGTGGTATGGAAGCCCTCGCGAATGAGATCTACGGCGAAATAATTGAGATATTCAATGATCCGGGAAAAAATGATGATAAACTTCAAAAATTAAGAAGTGTCGCGGAAAAATTTCTCAGGTCTCTGATGCAAAACTATGACCGTAAGATCTCCGGGATGGCCCCGATGGCCTTCTTTATCCTCGATAAAAAAAGTGCCGCGAAGCAGTATGAAGACAACTTCATGGGGTTTATCCGTTTGGGGAATAAATATTCGCATCCCCACACCGACCTGCCCTCTGATAATGAAGTTGCTGCCTGTATAAAGGTTTTTGCAGCCGTAATATCTATCTTTACCGGTGATGAACCTCCTCCTAAAATTGAAAACATATACCTGGGCAAAATCCTTCCCGAACTTAAACACAAGGCAATCCAGGACAAGGAAAGGATCCCCGAGATAGCCGCCACCATCAGAAAAGTTGTTTGGCAAGACAAAGACAAAAAGCGACTCGACCATATCGATCTTTACTGCTTCGCTGAAGAAACAGGAGACTTTTCAGTCAGGATCTACAAAAATCCCAGGATGGGGGACAAAAACGCTCCTTCTGCCTCCTCGTTGTACGATTGGGGGCAGTTCATTCCCGAATATACCAGAGTCTATTTCTTCGATATTCTACAGAACAAGGAGAGGCCCGACCAATACATGCTCGACTTCTCCAAAACCCGGATCGTGCTCGAACCCGACTTCCTGATGGAGGCAAAGGATACGGGAACTGTATTTCAGAGGACAGGGCGTGTTCCCCTCTACTATGTAATAAGCAAGTTGCTTCCTTCCGAAAACAACTTTAAAATGTTCAAAGGAACATTGGTAAACTTCTTTCTCGATGAATACCTTTTCTCCCCGGAAGTGGATCCGGATGCAACATTCGAAAAACTGGTGAATCAGAATATAGTTTCTTCCTACACTATCAAGGATGATCTGGACAAAGTTAAATCAGAGATCAATACAGTCCATATTCCCGTGATCAAACAAAATCTGAAAAGGCTATTGGGTGAGGATGGGGAGTACACGGTGTTCACCGAGCCGACATTCTATTCAGAAAAATTTGGGATCACCGGGCGTCTTGATGTTCTCCAGATCTCAAATAAAGAACCGGACAGAAAGAATGTGATCGAACTTAAATCGGGTAAACCCGCGGGCTTCGGGGTCTGGAAGGGTGAAGAGATGCAGGTGACCGCCTACAATATGCTGCTCCGTTCAACTTTCGGGAGCGGCCGTTCCGGAGAAAGTTCTATTTTTTATTCAGCCACCCGTAATCAGCCGTTCAGAAATGTCACTCCCGATATCTCCAGGGAGATCGAGTTTCTCAACGGTCGCAACGAGGCATTCCTGATGCTCGACCTGCTCCGCCAAAACAAGGAATCACTTTACGAGAGGATCAAGGTTTACCGTGACGACAGTTTGCCCGACTTCATGAGAGCAAATGTAAGCCGGTTCCAGGGAGCTTTTCTTTCATCTTCAGAAATTGTTCAAAAATACTACCGCGCCTGCATTTCATTTCTGATGAACGAATTATTTGAGAACAAGATGTCGGCGAGTGATCTCGAAGGGTCCGACTCAAGCTTCGCGGCACTCTGGCGTCAGCCCCCTTCAGCTAAAGAGGAAAGCTTTTTCAGTCTGATCCGTGAACTCACCTTTGAATCATACGACCAAAAGGAGGATATTTTCTCGTTCAGGCGGCACAATCCAAAAGTTGCCCGGTTTAGAGAAGGTGACATGATCATCCTCTACCCATACAGCACCACACTGGAGCCGCTGAGAAGGGAGATACTCAAAGGTTCGATCGACACGATCTCCAACGATATTGTCACCCTGAAGTTGTTCAACAAGCAGCTCGATATGGGGGTGTTCACCCGGGAAAAATATTTCGCTATCGAGCCTGATTTCAAAGACTCAAATGTCATCAACACCGTAAAATCGATGTTCGACTTTTTGGAAGCGCTCGAAGACAAAAAACAGCTTCTGCTCGGGCTCAGAGAACCCGGATCCGGTTCCGTGAGTGGTGATGCAGTGCCGGGGCTTGAGCCAAGCCAGAACGAGAATGTAGCTAAAGCTCTCGCGGCGAGAGATTATTTCCTGCTTCAGGGCCCTCCGGGTACCGGAAAAACATCTAAAGCCCTCATGACAATCCTGACAAAAACCCTTGAAGAGATTGAGGGAACCGTTACCGTTCTGGCCTTTACCAACAAGGCAATAAAAGATGTTAATAAAAAGCTTGATGCCGCAGGGATCGACTATCTCTTCGTAAGCGCGAGTTCTGATGATGAAAATTCATTAAAAGCGGTCGTAAAATCTCACGATCTTGAAAGTTTCGGAGAGTATGTCAAGCAACTCAGGGTGATAACTTCCACGGTAACATCTTTCACAAAGTATGGAAGAGATCTCTCGAAGATATTCGAATTCAACACTGTTATTGTGGATGAAGCCAGCCAATTACTCGAGCCGCAACTGGTGGGAGTACTGGCAAATTTCAATAAGTTCATCCTCATTGGTGATCAGAATCAGCTACCGGCTGTTACGGTTCAGAGTAACGGAAACACGGCGGTAACAGATGATGAGCTTAAAAACATCGGAATGACCGACATGAAGGTCTCACTCTTCGAACGACTCTTCAACAGGACGGTTGAGATGGGTTGGACCCATGCCTACGGCACACTTACGGAGCAGTTCAGGATGGATGAGTCGATCATGCAGTTAATAAACCACTATTATCATGGAAAACTGAGGCGTGCCGCCCGCGATCCGCTTCCTCTCAGTGAGCTGTATACCGGGGATCAGGATTCCGAAATTAAACGGTTGCTTCAGCAGAGCAGGCTGATCTTTGTGGAATCCCCCTTTTCAAAAACCGGCAAGAAAAATGAGGATGAGGCAAATATTGTTTCCCGTCTGGTTAAAGAGATGAGGGAATTAGGACTCACCGGTCCTGATGACATTGGTATTATCACACCGTGGCGCGCGCAGATAGCCGCAATAAGGCAGAAGCTTGAAGAAATCGGTGCCACGGAGATACCTGTAGATACAGTTGAAAGGTTCCAGGGAAGCGAGAACAGGGTGATAATCTACTCCACTTCCGTTTCCGGGCAGTACCACCTCGGCAAGCTTGGATCGATCGGAGTAAACCGAAGCAGTGAGGCTGAAGTGGAGGTCGACCGTAAACTGAATGTGGTTCTTAGCCGGGCGCAGGAGCAGATAATTGTGCTGGGTTCGGTGCCTGTTCTTAAGATCTCTCCTCACTACCGGCGCCTGATCGAAACCATTCGTGAAAAAGGTTTGTACATAAACACAGCGGACAGAAAAAGGATCTTTGGAACCTGATCACATCTGACCGAGTAAAACTCCCAACTGAAATAAAGAAAGGAGTATTATGCTTAAGACAGGAGTTATCATCTGTTTTTCACTAATGATGGCAACAGCGTCGTTCGGGCAGGAAGTGCTGTCATCCAAATCGCATGCGGCAGGCGTGGTGTCGCCATACAAGACCGATTTTCAAATGGTTTTCGCCAGTTCCAACGAGGCGCTGCAGAAAGTTGCGGGACTTATTGAATCCGGCAGAAAAAAGAAAAGCGTGGAGACACTTCTTAGCGCGGCGCTGATCCTCTTCATGGAGGAAAAGTCGACCGGAAAGAAGGCCTCCATCACCGGAGCTTCACTTCTGAATGAAGCTACCCAGCTGGCTTTACGTTCAAAAAAGAGAGACCTTGTAAAGCTAGTGGCCATCTATTGGGATGATCCCGCGCTTGGGAACGATCAGCAATATGCCTTTGAGCTGACGTATGATGAATAAAATCTTTTTTGATTTTGTTTAAAAAAATCATAACTTAAGTGGGAACTTTAATCATTTGGTCATTTTTCAATTTTGTTCCGTGAAATTTTACAAATGTGAAACAAGTCACACGAACCGAATTTACAGCCCGGAAGCAGGAACAAGGCTTTACCCGGCAAAGTTAAAACCACTGAAACACAATTTATCTAACTGTTTAATCACAATCAACCATCATCAACAAAAGGTACAACAATGAAGATCACAAACAGATTTTTCGCTTTTGTTCTCGCAGCTTTAATTTTAACCGGCTTCACGGGATATGCCCAGACGAAGACACAACCCGTTAAGACAGCCTCAAAAGCAGCTGCAAATTTCGTTAACGTCAACAAGATCGATTTCAAGACCGAGTTCGGTTCATCGAACAGCGCTCTCTCGAAGCTGGGTGAACTTATCAGCGACGGTAGAAGAGACGGCGATGTTAAAGCCCTCGTATCAGCAGCAATGATCCTCTTTATGGAAGAAGCTGCCACTGGTAAAAAAGCATCCATCACAGGAAAGGAACTTCTGACCGAGGCTTCAGATAAAGCCAAGAATCAGAACAACTATCAGGCCCTTCTCGCTTGCTCTGACGCGTGGGGTGCCAAATCACTCGGAAATGATGCCGCAAAATCAGCAGAACTTGCCAAACTTGCAGCTCAGGCCAAAGCTGACCAGGCAAAAGGCCTCAGAGGTCCCGGTGCGAAAGAATGCTCTGTGCAGATCGAGAACTACTCCGCTTACAAGATCCACATCTATGTAGACGATGTATACATGGGCGCGGTTGAACCCGGCTACTACATTAAGTTTGTGGAAATTGGCTCAGGCACAACCAAACTTTATGCCGAAACCGAATATGTTAAAGACCCCAACTCAGGCGAGGACACCTACTACTACTGGCAGGGTGAGATCAACCTGAAATCTTACAAGGATGACAAGCCAGACTTCACATGGCAGCTCCAGTAACCCGCTGAAAATGATTCAAAAAAAACCGGTCTTTATAAGACCGGTTTTTTTTTGGGAGGGTATGGTTTTTGGGGTTTGAATTTTGGGGTATGGGGTTTGGACCCTCCACCCTCCACCCCAAACCCTCTAATAGTTTATAAATTACTATTTTTGCATCATCATGATAAATAAATTTAGACGTAACCGGACCGGTCGCAGATGAGAGCACCCGAGAAGCGTTTTGCCATTATTCTGTTTGTGGCGATACTGCTTCCCTCGATAGTTTACTCTGCTTACGAGTTCACGAAGCTGAATCAGAATGAAGAGCAGATACTTCAGATCTACAATTCGCAGCTTGAAGCGGTTCTGTTTTCGATCAACCAGTATTCAGAGGACGTGCTTACAAGCTGGGCAGTGAAACTCAGGAACGCCCTTTCTTCCGGGAGAACGGAAGATATCAATATTACCCTGAAGGACTTTCTGAAAGACAAACCCCCGGTAAAGTATATAAGTATAATTTCCGGAACGTCGAACTATATCTATCCGCCTTCGCCGAGTGATTCCCTTTACCGCCACGTCGATTCGGTTATCCAGCTCCGGAGGCCGAAACTCGACAGGCTGAAAGTTTTTCTGAAGCAGGGTTACTCAAAACTTGAGCCATTTTACATTCCGCTGGATACCCCCCTGGTATCACTTTATTTCGTACCCGATACCCTCAACGGGAGCAACCTCCTTTACGGGCTCCTTCTGCAGCCCGAAAACTTCGTCAGGGATGTTCTTAAGAACAAGATCCAGCAGGTGGCAGGGAAAGACTTTACCATTCCGGTGATCAACGGCGTTAAAGATTCGATCGTTGAAGGCCCCGACTCACTACTTGCTTCCCAGTTCTCGATAAGAAAAGAGCTTTGGTTCCTCCCCGGCTACTACATCGGGATAAGTCCGAAGGGGAAGAGTATTGATGAACTGGTGTACGAACGCGCCTGGCGCAGTTACGCCCTTATTTTTGTACTTAACCTGGTGATCGTGATAGGCGTGATCGTGGTATTTAAGAACATCAGAAAAGCCCTGGAACTTGTCCAGCTTAAAAGCGATTTTGTTTCAAATGTCTCGCACGAGTTGCGAACGCCTCTGGCACTGATCAGCATGTTCTCAGAGACTCTCGAACTTGGGAGGGTGCGAAGTGACAGCCGGAAGAACGAGTACTACAAGATCCTAAGCCAGGAAGCCCAGCGCCTCTCAAAGATCGTTAACCGTCTGCTTAATTTTTCACAGACGGAGGCCGGCAAGCGGAAATACCACTTTGAACACGTGGATGTGAATGAGGTTTGCGCCAAAGTTTACGAAACATACAAGTTCCACCTTGAGCACAACGGCTTTTCATTCAAGTACCTCGAGGGGAAGGATATCCCTGTGATAATAGCTGACTATGAGGCACTCGCCGAGGCCGTGATCAATCTGATCGATAACGCCGCAAAGTACAGCCGGGACAGGAAGAATATTGAGCTTCACACCGGTTATAATGAGACAGGCGTCTACATTGAAGTCCGTGATCAGGGGATTGGGATCAAGGAGAAACACCAGACAAGGATATTCGAAAAGTTTTACCGGGAGAATACAGGGCCGGTACACAACACCAAAGGTGCCGGACTCGGCCTCAGCCTGGTTAAGCACATCATGGAAGATCACAAGGGAAAGATAGAACTTTTCAGTACCTACGGGCGAGGCAGCATGTTCAGGCTCCTGTTTCCCCTGAAAACAAACCAGAAATTGCAACAATTAATATTTAACGGTACAGAGCATGACAAAGATCCTGATAGTTGAAGATGAACCGAACATGAGGATGGGACTGATTGATAACCTCGAGTTTGAAGGTTATGAGGTTGATTTCGCCGTGGATGGTGAAGAGGGTCTCGCCAAGGCAACGAGTGAGAAATATAACCTGATCCTTCTTGATGTGATGCTTCCGAAATTTTCCGGGTTTGATATCTGCAAACAGACGAGGGCAAAGGGAATTCAGACCCCTATCATCCTTATAACCGCGAAAGGGGAGGAGATCGACAAAGTGCTCGGTCTTGAACTCGGAGCTGAT
>RHKR01000466.1 GCA_008363265.1 Chlorobiota bacterium | reverse complement strand
GATGGTGGTGGAAGTGGTCACGAACCTCATGATCTTGGTACCAATGTCTTATCTGATCGGAGTTTATTGGGGATTTGGTTTGCCAGGTGCCTGGTTCGCGCTTATAATGTACACGACCACCTACATGGCGCTCATGTTTATCAAATTTTACAAAGGGAAGTGGCACCTCCTTAAAAAGATCTAATCCTCTTTAAGCAATGGTACAACCAATGCGATTCCCAGAAAGAAGACTCCCACCGCGAGGAACGGATACCTGACTCCCAGAAGAGTTACCAGTTTTCCGGAAATGAAGGAGCCGAGAATCACACCGAGAGTCTGAGAACTTGATGCCAACGCGAGCAGGCCACTTCTGTTTCCTTCTGACGATCTTGAAGATATCTTTGTGAAAAGCACAGGCACTATCACTCCATAGCTTAATCCTAGTATTGTTCTGACCGGTATCAGCCAGTAAATATCCGGCATAAAAGGATGGATTACGTACATAAGTCCGGTACCGAGAGAAGCCAATCCCAATGCTTTCTTCAAACTCAGCGAGTCAACAAGCTTTCCAAAATATGCGGAGCTGACCGTGGAGAATATTCCCAGGATACTGTAAAGTGCGCCCGCAGCAAATGCGAGTGAAAAGTCAGCGGGCAATGAAAAACTTTCCACATATAGCACAAAGATCGGACGGAGTGAGGATATACCCAAAGAAGTGAGCAATATTAGAAGTGTGGTTCCAAGCAACACCCTGTCAGCCGTCAAAAGTTTGATATTTTCTTTTACCTGATCTGAAGCCTTGCCGGTCTCTTCACTTTTACTTTCGTCCACAAAGAGCATTACCACTACTGCGAGCATCGCAATAATCAGACCAACACTAAGAAATACTCCCCTGAATCCGGTGACTTCTGAAAGTAACCCTCCAATGATCGGCCCGACAACCACTCCACCGTTACTCGCAGATTGAAGCAAACTGATCGAGTATCCGCTTTTCTCCTTGGGAGCGATGGATGTCATCAGCGACATTGCTGCCACATTGAATCCGCTGAGCGTCCCCTGTAAAAGCCTGATGCCAAGCAACCAGTAAACATTCGGAACAAAAAATATCAATACCTGTGCTATCGCAAGTCCACCGAGTGCCCTTACTGCCATTAATTTTCTGCCACTTTTGTCCCCTACCACCCCCCATAAAGGTTGGGCGATAAAGAATGTGACAAAAGGACTTCCATATACCAATCCGCTCCAGATCGCGATCTGATCGGTCCCGGTTACTCCAAGTTCCCTGATGAATAAGGGAAGGAAGGGTATGAGGGCACTCATTCCTCCCATTGCGAAGAATTGACAGATGAGAAGGATGATCAGAGACCGTCGCCAGTTCTTCTGATCAGTCTCAGCGAATCGGGTACTGATCATCCTTTTCAATTCTGGTTCAGGGGTTAAACTCCACGAAGAATTTCCGTCAGCATCTCCTCGATACCGCCGAAACGGCTCTCGTAGTCGATCTGGCTCCGCCTTATAACTTCGTGAGCTTCTTCCCGGCCATAAATATGCGTGATCTCGGTCTTCGCTTTGGAGGACCCGGGAATGTCCTTATAGGTGAGGAAGTAATGCCTTAACCTCTCGATCAGCGAAGGCGGACACTGGTGAATGTCAGTCATGTTTCCGTAGACTGCGTCACCTTTCATCACGGCGATTATCTTATCATCTGCTTCCTCCCCGTCAAGCATTCGCAATCCGCCGATGGGTATTGCCTCGAGCACTATTCCCCCCATGGTTAGCGATTTCTCGGCCAGAACACAGATATCGAGCGGATCACCGTCACCAACGATTCCCTTCTTTCCGGTCTTTTCAGCACAATATTCTGCAACATGCTCGGCACAGAATGTCTGAGGGATAAGACCGTACATCGAGGGGCTGACATTTGAAAACCGTTGAGGTCTGTCAACTTTCAGATATCCCGTCTGTTTGTCTATCTCATATTTTACTGTATCAGTCGGCACGATTTCAATGAAAACTGTAACTTTATCAGGCGCGTTCTCACCGATCGGGATACCGTGCCATGGATGTGGTTTGAAAAGAAGCCCCATCATCTTCCAGATGGGGTCTTTTTTCTCGTCTATCATTAATTTAAACTCCGGTGTTAATTATTGGCCGTCAAACATTCCCTGTTCCATCGACTTATAGTCAGATGGTATTTCGAAGAGTTTTTTATCTACAGTCATCTTTTCAACACTTTTAACCTCGAGCATTACCACTTCCTTGCCGTCTTTCATTTCAGTGATCAGAACCGGAAATTGATTTGAAAGCTCTTTCAAATTACCGAACATTCCGGCAGGACCTTCGCCGTTGTTATCAAAGTTAAAAAGGAAAAATCCACCCAGCTCTTTTGTGAACCATGCTGTGGCTTCATCTTTATCAGGAGTTTTAATAAGGTACTTGGTGCAATTCATTCCATTTATAACTTTGGTTTCACCGGTGTTAACGACAGAACCCTCTGCTTCTTCAATTCCCTCTTTCTTAACACCTTCACCGTTAAATGGAACCGCAACAAACATTTTCATCGGATGAAGTACCATGAACATGGTGTCCTTCTTCATAATAAGCGAGATATCCATTCCTTCCTGATTTACAACAAATGCTCCATGGGTGCCATCTGTAAAATAATCAAGGGATTGTGTTTCGCCACTTTTCTCATCCTCAATCGCAAGTGTTACCTTGCCTTCAAAGGTCTGTGCAAACGCAGTTAATGAA
>RHKR01000465.1 GCA_008363265.1 Chlorobiota bacterium | reverse complement strand
TCTCCCCTAACGAAGATCTTTCGAAGTATCCTAGAGATATCAACAGGGATGAAAACCTTCTGGTATTGGAGGGGGTTGACTATCTCTTTTATCCCACTCCTGAAGAAATTTATCCCGGTCACTTCCAGACTTACGTTGTTCAGGAGAGGATTTCCACCATTCTTGAGGGTGAATTTCGCCCCACACATTTTCGAGGCGTCACCACTGTTGTTGCGATCCTTTTCAATATTGTTCTCCCTGACAGATCATACTTTGGCCGGAAGGACGCCCAACAGTGCGCTGTATTGAACAGAATGGTTCAAGACCTGCGTTTTCCTCTTGAAATGAAGGTCTGTCCTATCGTCCGTGAAAAAGACGGTCTGGCGATGAGTTCCCGGAACGTCTATCTTGATCACGTGGAAAGAGGTGAGGCTCTGGTTCTTTCCAGATCATTGAATTACATAAATGAATCGATAGAAGCAGGGGAGAGGGATGCCGAAGCTATCTGCCAGGCGGCCCGTAAAATGTTTATTGATGTAAGGTCGGCATCACTTGATTATCTGACGATAGTCGCTTTCGATGATTTCGAGCCGGTCGAAAAATTGGAAAGCGGGAAAGAGTATTTCGCTTTAGTTGCCTGCCGGATCGGGAAAACCAGATTGATCGACAATCTTCTTGTCAAGGTTTGAGTAAGCGGGGCTAAAACTTTTGATTGCAAAGTTTTAACCCCTTTTACCTATTCCTTCATCAACTGTGTATCGGGGTGAAGATTATGTGCCTCGATATCCTTAAAGTAGTTTACAGTTCCTACTTTCAATTCCACTGTGGAGGCTTCATCACAGACTATGGTGCTTTTCGGGTGCAACTGTAGAGCACTGACAGTCCACATATGATTCACGCCTTCTTCCACTACTTTGGCCAACGCGCGGGCTTTTGCGTGTCCCGAGATAATTACCACCACTTCTTCAGCATCCAATACCGTTTTTACACCAACTGTCAGAGCAGTACGGGGTACCTTTTCAAGATCATTATCGAAAAATCTTGAGTTTGCAATGATCGTGTCCTGAGTCAGTGTTTTAACCCTGGTCAGTGAACCGAGGGAGGAACCAGGCTCGTTGAATGCGATATGACCATCAGGACCTATCCCTCCGAGAAACAGGTTTATTCCGCCGGCGAGCTTGATCTTGTTCTCATAAAGTCTGCACTCTTCCTCAAGATCAGGCGCGTTTCCGTTCAGAATATTGATATTTTCAGGATCAATATCGATGTGATCGAAAAAGTTGGTTCGCATAAAATAATGATAGCTCTGCGGATGATCTTCCGAGAGGCCGACATATTCATCCATATTGAATGTAACCACGTTCTTGAATGATACATATCCTCCCTTGTTCAACTCGATCAGTTTCCTGTACATACCCAATGGAGAAGACCCTGTTGGAAGGCCAAGTACAAATTTTCTCTTACTGTTGGGTGCAAACTCCTTGATGCTGGTAGCCACATAATGGGCGACCCATTCAGATATTCTGTCATAGTCCGGCTGTATTATCAGTCTCATTTTAACTCCTGTTATTGATCTTCATTGTCCTGCGTGCACCCCACCGGAATTTCAGGGGGAACCATTACCACTTCTTCCCGCAGCATTAAAACCTGCCCGGGATTCATCCCTTTTCGCTTTCCGACATATTTTTTTTGTGTGTAAGCCACGGGGACAAGTTTTGAATTTTTTGCCCGGCTGTAAAAAGCTGCCAGTTGAGCCACCTTTTTAATAATCTCCTTTGGCGGTTTATCTTTTCCCGAAAATCGCAGAACTGTGTGAGACCCAGAAGAGCCTCTTGCGTGAAACCAGTAATCAGATTGTTTTGCAACTTTTTGAGTCAAAACATCATTGCTTTCACTGTCTTTTCCTACCAATACCTCCCATTTTCCATCGATAAGGAACTTCCTTATCCTGGCATTATTGGGGTAGGCTTTTTCTTCCCTTGATATCACCGTGTTCTTCTTGCTAAACTCTTTAAGTTGTTCCTGTTCCATGCTTTCAAATAAAATTAACTTTGCTTTCAAATCTACAATTTTTTGACGTGTTTCGGAAAGGGATACCTTGGCATTCTCGAACTTCATCTTCTCTCCACGGGCTTTCCTGAAATATCTTTCGATGTTCTGATTCAACGACAGTTCTGACTTTAGAGGGATGGAAACAAGTTTTTCATCATCGAAAATGTCGATCAAATCGGCATTTTCTGACCCTTTAGGTATTGTATCCCTGTTGATCATCAGAAGATTGGCAACTTTGTCATAGAATGCAGACCTGTCTTCCGAATTAAGAATGTCGTTTAGTTTTCCCTCGCGAAGAAGATGGAACTCAAGTTCCTTCTTCACTCCCGAAAGAAGTTGCTTACTAATGCCGGAAGCAGAGGTTTGTTTTCTGTTTTGAGCAACAAATTCCTGTAAGGCACTTACCGCATCATTAAAGCCGGCGATCACTTCCTCATCGTTAAAAAAAGACCCGGGTCTGATGGTCAAACTTCCTGAAATCGCATTTCTGACAAGCAGCAGTTTGTCAGTCAAAACGGATATTACTTTACCGAATAGCAGATCAGTCGGATTTCCGGAACCACTGGCCTTTAACTCACGGAGCAGGTCCTTCCCGAGGAATGTCAATTCACTGAGCGAATCATTGGAAGAGTTCATCCTTGAGTGAATTCTCTCGACCACACTTTTGTCAGGCTCAATGAACTCCAAATCGCTCCCAAGTATATCTGT
>RHKR01000464.1 GCA_008363265.1 Chlorobiota bacterium | reverse complement strand
ATAAAGTTTGTTTCAGGAAGTTACGCGATCTTCTTGAGAAGGTCGATAACCCTGCATGAGTAACCCCACTCGTTATCGTACCAGCCGACAACTTTCACCAGGTTACCGTTAACCATGGTTGAAAGGGCGTCGAAGATACATGAGTGTGAGTTGTGGATAATATCTGAAGAAACGATAGGATCTTCGGTATACTCGAGGATGCCTTTCATTGCGCCATCAGCGGCTTTCTTCATCGCGGCGTTAACTTCTTCGGCTGTGGTCTCTTTACCGAGAACAGCAACGAAATCAGTGATCGAGCCGTCAGGTGTCGGAACTCTGAGTGAGAAGCCGTCAAGTTTACCCTTCAGTTCAGGGATAACTTTACCAACTGTCTTCGCGGCACCAGTGGTGGTCGGGATGATGTTGGTTGCAGCAGCTCTTGCTCTTCTGAGATCCTTGTGCGGAAGATCGAGAACTCTCTGATCGTTGGTGTATGAGTGTACTGTTGTCATGTAGCCTTTTTCAACACCGAAGGCATCGTTAAGAACCTTTACCATCGGAGCGAGGCAGTTGGTTGTACATGAAGCGTTCGAAACAACGATCTCATCGCCTTTAAGAACGTCATCATTAACACCAAGAACCACTGTTGCATCGATATCGCCCTTTGCGGGAACGGTAAGGATAACTTTTTTAGCACCGGCTGTGATGTGAGCCATGCATTTGTCTTTGGAAGCGAAAACGCCTGTGGCTTCGATAACATACTCCGCGCCAAACTCTTTCCATTTCAGGTTGGCAGGGTCTTTCTCTGCAGTGATCTCGATCTTTTTGCCATTGACGATGAGGGCGTTGCCTTCAACTTCAACTGTCCCGTTGAATTTACCGTGAACTGAATCATATTTGAGAAGGTGACCGAGTGTAATTGCATCAGTGAGGTCGTTAATAGCTACGATTTCAATACCGCCCACTTCAAGGGCTCTTCTGAATACGAGTCTTCCGATTCTTCCGAATCCGTTTATTCCTATTTTGAGTGACATTTTTTTCTCCTCTGGATAAAAAAATTATTTAGACATATAAATTTATTATTCTTTTTCTGATTTTTCAATGCAATTCGTCTATATTCCTGCTGAACGAAAGAATAATGAAATAAACCCGGTATTTTTTTATTAATCTTTCACTATTTTTCCGTATTATTGGACTTATGCTTTAATATTGTGATAAAAGTCACTAAATTTGCCCCAAAAAAAGGAACATTTTAGATGGAAGACCTCGACTTTCCAAAATACGTACCCCTGTTTGAAAATCTTGATGATGAAACACTCCTGAAGATATCCAATCTCGGCAAGAAACGTTCGTTCGCCAGGGACAGTGTCGTGCTTATGGAGCACGAAACCGGGCACGCGCTCTTCGTGATCGTAAACGGCAAAGTTAAAGTCAGCAGGGAGAGCGACGATGGTCGCGAGGTTATTCTTACTTATCTGAATCCGAATGACTTTTTCGGTGAAATGGCTCTTATCGACGGCCTCGCCCGTTCGGCCACAGTAACCGCCATTGAAGACACAGAACTTTTCATCATTGAACGTACTGATTTCCTCGATCTCCTCTATGATCACCCGGAAGTGTCGATCAGCCTGCTGCAGGAACTTACCAAACGCCTCCGTGCCGCTGATATGAAGATAAAATCACTCTCCCTGAAAGACGCCGAAGGAAAAGTGGCAACCGTCATCCTCCAGATCGCCGATGAGGTGGGCAAGATCAGACAGGGTGTGGTTGAGATCGAGAAACTGCCGTTTCAGCACGACCTCGCGAACATGGCCGGCACTTCAAGAGAAACCATCTCGCGAACCCTGCACAGCTTCGTAAAAAAGGGACTGATCGAACTCGACGGCAATAAACTCCGTATTCCCAACTACGAGGAGTTCAGGAAGTTCTTCTCTTAGTAAATGGAATTTAAAGCAGACCTTCACACCCACACTACTCATTCCGACGGGTGGCTGTCGGTGGAGAGCCTTCTGAGAAGGGCGATCCTCCACAAGCTGGATGTGCTGGCAATTACCGACCACGACACCGTTTCCGGATATCATGAAGCACTGGAGCGAAACAGCAAGTATGGCCTGAGGATCATTCCCGGGATCGAACTGAGCGCCCAGTATCTCGAATACGAAGTGCATGTTCTTGGATATTTCTTCGACACCCGGAATCCCCGTATCACAGAATACGTTGAAACCCTGCGGAACGACCGCTATCAAAGATGCCTCAGGATCGTTGAAAACCTCAGAGGCACGGGTGTGGATATCACCATGGCCGATGTTGAGGCTGAGTGCAAAGGTGACATGTTCGGCCGCCCCCACATCGCCAAGGCGCTCATCAAAAAGAAGGTCGCGAGAAACTTTTCACATGCTTTCAAGGATTTTCTCGGGAACAACAGCGTTTCCTACGAAAAAAAATATTACATCACTCCATCTGATGCCGTCGCCCTGATACACCAGGCGGGAGGAATCGCGGTTCTCGCGCACCCGGGCTATCTTGATGACTCGTC
This sequence comes from Chlorobiota bacterium, assembly GCA_008363265.1. GTDB lineage: Bacteria > Bacteroidota > Ignavibacteria > Ignavibacteriales > Ignavibacteriaceae > UTCHB3. The sequence goes on along the minus strand of RHKR01000464.1, from coordinate 231 downwards.
TATAAGAACGATCATTTCTGAAAATTTTGATGCTATCGAGGCCATCCACCCTTCACACTCACTCCCCCAGCGGCAAAAATTCATGGATCTCGCAAAGGAGCTTGGAATCCCCTGGACCGGTGGATCAGATTTCCACGGTGACAACGCTACCGACCGGGGGTACATCGGTCAGTATTACCTCTCAAAACAGGAACTCGCCGCGGTGGAAGCCCTCGTACGGATGTAAATTAT
>RHKR01000463.1 GCA_008363265.1 Chlorobiota bacterium | reverse complement strand
GCTCTCGCCGGCGAACTTGAGAACGAGCTCGGTGTTAATGTTGATGTCGTGGATATCTCTAAACACTCAGATTTCGTCTCGCACATTCTCAAGCACGGGAAGGTCCTGTATGCTTGACGAGCAGTTCCGGGCAGAAATTTTGTTGGAACTGAATAATTCCGGAATTCTTGGCTAAACCATTCTTAAATACCCCCCCCACTGCAACCTTTTTTGAAATGCCATGGTCTAAACACTTGGAACCGATTTTAACAGGACATTTCAATCATGAAAGCAGTATTACTCACAATAGCACTAATCTTGATCGCGGTTGTTCTTTTCTTTACAACCGTAAGCGCGGCCGGACAATAGCCACCACCGTTCATTAAAAAATATTCGGAAATTTCCGGCCTGCAGTTTAAATTTGCACCTCAAATCAAAAGAGAAAAGGACCTGACGTGAAGATATAACTCCACCCACAGCTAAATAAACACCATTTCATGTTAGCACAGGAGTTATTATGTCCCGGATCTCTTTATCTAACATTTCATTTGTATTTCCCGACGGCACAAGCCTTTTCACAGACATCTCAGTCACATTCAACAACGGAGTGACCGGCCTCACCGGCTCTAACGGTTCGGGCAAATCCACGCTCGCGAAAATTGCCGCGGGAATTATCACGCCAAGGAGCGGAAGTGTAGCCCGTCCCGAAAAAGTTAAATACCTCGAACAGGAGTTCTTCGAGTCCACAGGTGACACAATAGCCTCACTTCTTGGAGTCGAAGCAAAATATTCCGCCTGGCTTCGTATAAATGATGGGAAGGGTGATATCTCCGACTTTACGGTTCTCGACGATGACTGGGAGCTTGACTCCCGGATCCGGAAAGCACTCGACAGAATTGGCTTGGAGGGTCTCACCGGAGCAACGCCGGTATCACGACTGAGCGGAGGAGAAACAATAAGGGCAAGACTTGCCACACTGTTTCTATTTGATCACGACTTTGTCATACTTGACGAACCCACAAACCATCTCGACAGGAACGGAAGAAATGCTGTTTTCTCTTTCATAGAAGAGTTTCCCCGCAACAAGGGGATGATAATTATCTCTCACGACCGTGAACTGTTGAGAAAGGTTGACCGGATCGTGGAGATCTCTCCTGTGGGCGTGAAGCTCTTTGGTGGCAATTATGACCTCTACAAAGAAATTTCGGATGCCGAAAGGGATGCAGCAACCAAAACCCTTGAGGAAAGAAAGCGCAAGCTCGAGTACGATATTTCAAAAGCGGAATCAGTGATCAATGACCAGGTCTCAAAGAGCAGATCTGCAGGGAAAGCCAACCGGGATTCAGGAATTCCCACAATTATGCTCGGTTTAATGAAAGGCTCCGGCGAGAAAACAACCCAAAGGAAAATTGAAGCCCACCGTGCAAAGATCGAAAGGGCCCAAGAGGGCATTGCCGAAGCAGAGAAAAAAATGATAAAAGAGAAGAAGGTAACCTTCGATCTTCTGAACAGCGGAAGCCGCTCTTCCATCGTGTTTGCCTGCACCGGTTTGAACATTCTCTTTGGAGACGCCCGGTTGTGGCGCAGGCCTTTGGAACTGACGGTGGCACGTGGCGAGAGGTTACGGATCACCGGGTCGAATGGATCGGGTAAGTCGTCTCTATGCAGGGTTATATCCGGTGAGGATGTAACCACCGATGGAGAGCTGCACATCCGGCCGGGAAACCCGGTCTATCTCGATCAGAAACTTTCATTTCTCGACAGATCGAAAACCATCCTTGAGAACGCTTCGCGCGAGAGGAAAGGCGCGTTCGACATCACCGAGATCAGGATAAGACTCGGCCGGCTCGGCTTTTACGGCGACGATTGCTTCAAACTCACGGCTTCATTGAGTGGCGGTGAACTTATCAGGGCCGCGGTCGGGGTGATCGTTTCACTTAACGAGCCCCCTGACCTTCTGATCCTCGACGAACCGACCAACAACCTCGACCTTAAAGGCATCGAAATGCTGCAGAATGCCATCGGCGGCTATCCCGGAACCGTGATCATCATCACCCATGATGACGACTTCGCGACGGGTTGCGGAATAACCAGGACCGTTGACCTCGATGATCTTTACGAGTAAAGTTTTTCAGCCTTTTCTGCAGAAACGACGATTCCCTTGATAAGCGAGGATGAAAAACCTGAATGTTCCATCTGGTTCAGACCCGCAATGGTGCAGCCGCGGGGAGTGGTGACCTTGTCAACTTCACCTTCGGGGTGGCTCCCTTTCTGAAGAAGAAGTGATGCCGCCCCTTTTGCCGTCTGTGCTGCCATGAAAAGGGCGTCTTCCGCATGAAAGCCGATCTCGATCCCGCCCTGGGAAGCAGCCCTCACCGCTCTCAGAAAGAACGCGATGCCGCAAGCGCACAAAGCTGTCGCGGGTACCATGAGGTCTTCCCTGATAACGATCGCGGCACCGAGTGGCTCAAAAAGCTTCACTCCTCTGTCGAGGGCTTCGCGGTCTTCCGCGTCACCACAGAGGCATGTCATCGATTCACGGATCGCCACGGCCGTGTTCGGCATTGCCCTGATCACCGGCACTTTCTTCAAGAGGCGCGATTTCATATCAGCTACTGAAGCTCCCGAGACGATCGAGATCAGTTCGTGCCGACCCTCAACAAGGAACGGATCGATCTCCTCAAGCAGGCCATTCAGCTCCTTCGGTGTAACCGCGACAATTATGATATCCGCATACTCCACCGCTTCTTTGTTAACAGTGGTCGTAACC
>RHKR01000462.1 GCA_008363265.1 Chlorobiota bacterium | reverse complement strand
GTCGGGGCAGCAGGTACGTTTCTGATCGGGATAATATTTTTTAAAGATCCGGCAACAGCAGGACGAATTCTCTCGGCATTTCTAATAATCGCCGGAATAGTAGGAATGAAAATATCAAGTTGAAAGACATTGGGGAGAAGAGAATATTGGTGCCGAAAGCCGGGGTCGAACCGGCACCTGGTTTGAGCCAGACCGGATTTTGAGTCCGGCGCGTCTGCCAATTCCGCCATTTCGGCATCCAAAAAAAAGAAGGCCACGGTCGGTAACGTGGCCTAAAGTGGGCAGGGACGGAATCGAACCGCCGACACAAGGATTTTCAGTCCTTTGCTCTACCGACTGAGCTACCTGCCCCTAAATCATTATAATTTAGACTTCAAATTTAAGCATTGCAGAAATATTATACAAGCCCCCCCGCAAAAAAACTTTAAAAAGTTTCGATCCTGATGCGGAAAGGGGATTTTCCCATCCACCTTTCCGCTCAGAGGTTGAAATTATTTTATGAGCATCATTTTTTTGTTGGCTCTAAAAGAAGAGCTTCCGTCAGCACTTACCGCCTCAATAGAGTAGAAATAAACACCTGATGCCATCGAGACAAAAGAGATATCCTGGCTGTGCAAACCGGCGGCAAGTGAACCTTTGTCGTAGCTTTCGATCATGTTTCCTGCTGCATCGTAGATGCTGAGTTTAACCATGCTCTCAACAGGCAGTGAAAATGTAACCACTGTTGAAGGATTGAAAGGGTTGGGATAATTCTGATGAAGCGCAAATGTTGCCGGTGTTGTAACCGTTGCGTTCACAACATTGGAGTACTCGAACCTGCCATCGTAATCAACCTGACGCAGTCTGTAGTGGTAAATTCCCGGTTTTGTTATTTGCCTGTCAACGAATGAGTAGTCGTTTTCATCAGTGGTTGTACCCATGCCTTCTACAAAAGCAACCTTTGACCATACGAGGTCTTCGGGTGAGTCAGCGGCTCTTTCGATCTCGAAACCTCTGTTGTTAGTTTCAGAAGCGGTATTCCAGTCAAGTTTAACTGTGTATCCATCGGATTGAGCGAAGAATGAGGTAAGTTCAACCGGAACAGCGCCGGTTACATTAAGCGTGGCAGTACGCTTGTGAACGGGAATTCCGTTGGGACCTTCACCTGTCACTGTAACCGTGTACGCGCCCTCAGGAACATTACCGGAGGTCTTGATCCAAAGTTTAAGACTGTCAGGGAACGATGTTAGGGAGTCTTTTCCTTCAAATCTAAAAGAGATGTTTCCCTGACTTGGGGCCGGAGCCACTGAAGCGGAGAATTTTACTGACCGGTCGTATGCTTTTACTGCGGGTACCGAAACGTAGAGGAAGGTACTGTCATAATCCACAGCAACGGAAGCATTACCGGGGAGAACCCTCATGGCGTAGTCAGGGAAGTAGGCCCCATATGAACCGAAATTACTGTTCCTGAAGTCCGTGTAAGTCATATACGCCTGATTTCCAACAGACTGGATCGCGTCGTAATCACCCTGATAGTTCGCGCCTGTACCTGAACTTACTTTTATCTTGAATGTTTTATTGGTGATCCTCTGATTTGGTGCGAAAGTCTGACCTCCGTCATCCGAGTATGTCGCAAAGACATCCATGCTGTCCGCGGTCGGAACGAGACGGGTATCGTAAAATTTTACATAGAGGCGGCCAGTACTTATATCGCACCAGATAGCCGGGAAAAAGCTGTGATTGTTCTGTGGATTAGGATCATCATTCACAACTTTGGGAGCCGACCAGGTTGCACCGTAATCAGTTGAATATCTACAGAAGATATCAGATTTGTTGCCATTTCCGGCCGGGTTGTTTGATGCATATACAACATAGAGTCTTCCGCGGTAGGGTCCGTTACTGTTGTCAGCAGCGATCATCGGGTAAGGTCTTGTGCGCATGTTTTGAATGGTCGAGCGTCCCGATATTTCGGTTCCGATATAGTTTGGGAAGGTTTGGGCTGATTTCTGAACAAATGTTGCTCCGCCATCAGTAGAGTGATAAAAGGTGTAAATACCGGCGTTGTTTGTACCACCATGTGTAACCACATAAACTGATCCACCCGGAATATCGTCAGTGCCGTTATTATATGGCCCAACCGCAGACATCATACCGGGAAGAACCTGGGTTGTCAGCTGTGTAACGCGTGAAAAAGTGAGTCCGCCATCGGTACTCCTGTGGATGTTCCCACGGCCTGATCCGGCAGTCATAACATTATAAATATAGTTCGAGTATGGACCGGAAGTCTGATCGATCGCCATCCAGTTTTTATCAACGCCGTCTACGCCGGTGAGCGCGCTGGTCCAGGTTTGTCCTCCGTTGGTTGACCTGACATTTTTAGAACCTTGGATCGCAGAAGAGGTACCGAACATGTTCTGATAGTGCAGCACGCCATCGATGCCCCATGCAGTTAGAGGGTCACCCCAAATAGTGGTACCGAACGAAGGAACCACACGGGTCCAACTCCAACCGTCTGCTGTATAATAGCAACCGTTGGTGTTGTAGGCCGTGAACATCCTTCTTGGGTTGGTCGGATCCATCGAAAAATGTGGTTCGGCCTGATCCGTACCAAGGAAGAAGTTATCAAAATCTCCAAGTGTTACAGGGTTTGACTCCATCGACAGGAATGGTGGAATAATTTTCTCGCCATTGACGGGAAAACGGTCGAAATTCGCCTCCGGCTCATTCTGAGCAAACACGTTTACTGATACAAAAAAGAAAAAGAAAGAAAGAA
>RHKR01000461.1 GCA_008363265.1 Chlorobiota bacterium | reverse complement strand
TCCCGACCACAAGATCCCGTTCTCTATCCGTACTTTTGATAATTACGAGTACATTGGAAACCGGAAGTTGAAGTTCTATGAGAAGTGGAAACTGAACCACAGAACCAACTATGAAGGTCAGGCACAGTTCGAGGTATTAGAGAAGAAGTTCATCACCTCACATTTCGCTGCTTTGAAGTGGATGGACGCAATAGTTAACATCGAACCTGTAATGTACGAACGCTTCTTCGGGGGAATCTTTTCACCGGAAGAGGTTTATTTCAGGCTTCGGGTAGTAAAATAGAACTTAAGAACTTAAGAACTTAAGAACTTAAGAACATAAGAACTAAAGAACTAAAGAACCGGGTAATGGCACAGCCACAAGCGGGCAACGGATAACGCGTAACAGGTAACGGGCAACTAACAAGGCCACTCACTCCGCCGCAGGCGGATAAGAAACTCACTACTGATAAAATGAGAAAAGCACCATTCAGACCATTTGACCTTCAGTCGGCTTACAAGCCGGCAGGCGACCAGCCTGAGGCGATAAAAGCGCTCACGGAGGGCCTCGAGAGAGGTGAGAGGTACCAGACCCTTCTCGGTGTTACTGGAAGCGGCAAGACCTTCACGATGGCGAATGTTATCGCTGCTCATAACAAACCGACCCTTGTTATCTCGCACAACAAGACCCTCGCGGCTCAGTTGTATGGCGAGTTGAAGTCGTTCTTCCCCAACAACCCGGTTGAGTTCTTCATCAGTTATTATGATTACTATCAGCCGGAGGCTTACGTTGTAAGCAGCGACACCTTTATTGAGAAGGATTTTTCAATCAATGAAGAGATCGACCGTTTGCGCCTGAAGGCCACCACTTCACTGATCGAGGGGAGGAACGATGTTATAATTGTCGCATCGGTGAGCTGCATCTACGGTATAGGCGCGCCTCACGAATACGCCGAGCAGACGATCTTCCTCCACAAGGGGGACATAATGACGAAGAAAGACCTGATGCGCGCCCTTGTGAACATCTACTATTCGCGGAACGACATGGAGTTCATGCGCGGCACCTTCAGGATGCGCGGCGATGTGATCGAGATAATTCCTGCTTATGAGATCGAAGAAGCCTTACGGATCGAATTCTTCGATGACGAGATCGAAAAGATCTCCGTTATCGAGCCGATAACAGGGGATGTGCTTCGGGAACTTGAAGAAACCGCCATATACCCCGCTAAATATTTTGTCACCAATCCTGAAAAGCAGAAACTCTCCCTTGCTCTTATCGAGGCTGAACTGGAAACACGCCTTGCCGATTTCAGGGAACAGGAGAGGTACCTCGAAGCTCAGCGGCTTGAGCAGCGGACCAGGTTCGATATCGAGATGATCAAAGAGGTTGGCTACTGTTCCGGCATCGAGAACTACTCACGCCACATGGATCTGAGGGAGAAGGGAACGCGGCCTTACTGCCTTCTCGACTATTTTCCTGACGATTTCCTTATGATCATCGATGAATCGCACGTAACTGTCTCCCAGGTCAGGGGAATGTACAACGGCGACAGATCAAGAAAGGAAACCCTCGTTCATCATGGGTTCAGACTCCCCTCAGCGCTCGACAACAGACCGATGAAATTCGATGAATTCGAAACTAAAATGAACAAGGTCATCTTCGTATCTGCCACCCCCGGTGATTTCGAACTTGAAAAGACCGAAGGTAAATTTATAGAGCAGATCATCAGACCTACAGGTCTGCTTGATCCTGAGATTCAGATCAGGCCCGTTAAAACCCAGATCGATGACCTTATCGCCGAGATCAGGATCAGGGTCCAGAAAGGGGAACGCACCCTCGTGACCACGCTTACCAAGAAGATGGCCGAGGACCTTTCCGATTACCTCGCCAAGATAGGCATCGCTGTCAGGTACATCCACAGTGATATCGATGCCCTCGAGAGGGTCGAGATACTTCGCGATCTCCGTCTCGGTGACTTCGATGTACTTGTTGGCGTGAACCTTCTGAGGGAAGGTCTCGATATGCCCGAAGTGTCACTGGTTGCGATAATTGATGCTGACAAGGAAGGCTTCCTGCGCAGCGAACGTTCACTTATGCAGACAGCGGGCAGAACCGCAAGAAACGCCAACGGTCTGGTAATAATGTACGCTGACAAGATCACCGAGTCGATGCGCCTCGTGATCGAGGAAACAGAGCGCCGTCGCAAGATTCAGATGGATTACAACGAAAAGCATGGGATCACCCCGAAAACACTTTACAAGAGCATTGAAGAGATCATGAGTTCTACCGCTATCGCGGATGTGAGGAAGAAGGAGTACGAATACGAAAATTCCCGCTCACAATTTTCGAAGGTGGCAGAACCGGTACTCAAATATATGAGCATCGACGAGCGGAAGGCCATGATTGAAGAACTCACAGAGGAAATGCGTAAATCGGCGAAAGACCTCGAGTTTGAAAGGGCCGCGTTCCTGCCGCGGGCGAAAGAGACGATGGGCTTGCCGTACAGGGCCGGAAACAGCCTTTTCACCGCGTCTTGGTCGGCCACGCTCTGGGTAGGCTTCCCGAACCGCGGAACCACCGCGGCAGGGCCGCCTTTCAAGATGTCCGGGAGGACGGGTTTGAATTGGGAACGTTCGATTTGGAGTTCGGACCGGCCGGTTTTCGTCATGGTTGTTTTTTCAAAAAATGTCCTGCGGTGCTTCGGTGCTGCGGTTGAAAACAGGCAAAATTTTGAAGCTTCTAAACTGCAGCACAGCGGCACTGAAGCACGGT
>RHKR01000460.1 GCA_008363265.1 Chlorobiota bacterium | reverse complement strand
ATCCACAGACTCCCTGCAATAGCTGTGACATCTTTTTACATTTAACTTACTTTAAGCTACATTTCACACGAAATTGTGACAGTATTTCCCTCATTTTCTTTGAATTTACCCCACAAATTCACTTTTTGAAATTCTCGTCCACGCAAAATAACACTTCGTTTGTCACTATTGGTTCCCCGGTACGGCTCTTTTTTTCAAACCAAATCGCACCCCCGCAATGAATGATCCTTCATAAATTGTTAATTTTGAAGTACAACTTTTTATCATTTGGGAACACTATGAGCGAACTTGAATTACTCGTGAAAATAAGGGAGAACGCCTCCCGCAAGAAAAGAACACTACTCCTCCCTGAATCACACGATGACCGTGTGCTCAAGGCCGCGGAGATCATCACACGTGATGGTATCGGCAGCGTGATCACACTTGGGAACGAAGAAACCATCAGAGCAAAAGCTGCATCAATCGGGGCAAATCTCCAGGGTGTAAGGATCATCGATCCTGAAAAATCTGAACTCCTGAGCAATTTTGCCAATATCTTCTACAATCAGAGGAAACACAAAGGTGTAACCATCGAAGAAGCCCGCGAAACCATGAAACGGGATATCTTCTTCGGCGCCATGATGCTGAAAGAAGGAATGGCTCACGCCAGCGTGGCAGGCTCAACCGCCTCGACAGCTGATGTAATGCGCGCCGGCATCCTCTGTGTAGGCACCAAGGAAGGCATCTCGATCGTATCGAGCTTCTTCCTTATGGTATATCCTGAGATCACTTATTCATTCGGCGACTGCGCCGTTGTCCCCGATCCCGATGCAACACAGCTCGCTGATATCGCCATTTCAACAGCCGACAACCACAAGATACTCACCGGGGAAGAACCTTATGTTGCAATGCTATCTTTTTCAACAAAAGGAAGCGCGAAGCATAAACTGGTTGATAAAGTACTTGAAGCAACGGCGATCATCAATCAGAAACGCCCCGACATCAAAGTTGACGGCGAACTTCAGTTCGACGCCGCCATAGTTGAAGGGATCGGCAAAAAGAAAGCCCCCGGAAGTGAAGTGGCGGGGAGAGCCAATGTACTGATATTCCCCGACCTCCAGGCCGGAAACATCGGTTACAAGATCGCTCAGCGACTCGGTGGTGCCGAAGCGGTCGGACCCGTTGTTCAGGGCCTTAAACTCCCATTCTTCGATCTCAGCCGCGGCTGCAGCGTTGAGGATATCGTGAACACCTCGGCAATCGCCCTCCTTATGGCTGGTAACTGATCTCACGGCGAATGTTTAGATTAAAAGAGGTTGCCTAAAAAAGGCAGCCTCTTCTCTATCTTGACCGGTAAACAAATAACTGATTCCCCCAATCCACCGGCACAGTCAACTGTGTCATTTTTTGAAAGTCATCGATTGATGAAAAAAAGAAGCTCCCTCTCTTCCGTCATAACCGTGTTATTCCTCTCCTTCACCTTAGGGTGGTCTGCACTTCAGGCTCAAAACACCGAAGTGGACTATTATCAAAACGCTTACAAACTTTATGGAAACGCACTCAGAACCGCTCTTCACAACATTATAAAGGGTCACACCGTGATCAGTTATGATGGACTGTATACCGCGTTTCCCTCGACAGATTCAAGACCCGGCACGAACAATGTTTGGGATATCTATTCTGACAGACCCGGCGGAACTCCCGCCTACCTTTATATACACGGTTTAAAGAAGTGCGGCAATTATTCTGGCGAAGGCGACTGCTATAACAGGGAACACTCCTGGCCCGACAGCTGGCTCGGTTCTACAAATCCCGCGCGCTCAGACCTCTTCCACATGTATCCGACCGACGGCTACGTGAACAACAGAAGAAGCAATTATCCGTTTGGAACTGTCGCAACGGCAACATGGACATCATCGAACGGCAGCAAAGTGGGGAGCTGCTCCTTCCCCGGATACACTTCCACAGTATTTGAACCGATCGATGCCTATAAAGGCGATCTGGCAAGATCGATGATGTACATGTCGGTAAGGTACTACCTCGAAGACAATGGTTTCTCCACAAGTCCCGCAACCAATAAATCCAACTTGCTTCCATGGTATGCTAACCTGCTCTATTCGTGGCATATTAAAGACACCGTGAGTACAAAGGAGATCAACAGAAACAATGCGATATTTGTGTATCAAAAGAACAGGAATCCGTTCATCGACCATCCCGAGTTTGCGGCCGAGATCTGGCAGACCGAGATGAAACCACAGGTGGTGAAGGTGCTCCCTGAAACAAATGCGGTCGTCATCGATCTTTCAAGATATATCGATTCAACCGTAGCGGTTGATCCGGTAAACTTTGTATGCAGTAATGGTGTCGGCTCACCTGTCTCGGTCGAGTGGGGTGTCGGGAACGATGTTTCGAAGCTACGCCTCGGTTTTTCCCTGCTCGCCGGCGGTACGCAGTATTCCCTGCTGATCTCAGGACTCAAGAGCATCAACGGTATCCTTATGAATGACACGACTGTAAGTTTTGTCACAAGCGGCACCACCGGTGTTCAGGAGGATGAGAGCAGTGTGGCGGGTTACAGGCTCGATCAGAATTTCCCGAATCCCTTCAATCCGTCAACGGTCATCAATTACCGGATTCCCGCGAACGTCCATGTATCCTTGAAAGTATTCGATTCCACCGGTAACGAAGTGGCGGAACTGGTAGATGAAGTGAAGGATGCCGGAAGCTATTCAGCCGGGTTTAACGGGGAGCTGCTCTCGAGCGGGGTCTATTTT
>RHKR01000459.1 GCA_008363265.1 Chlorobiota bacterium | reverse complement strand
CCACTGAGATCGTTGAGACCCCCTTCAGCTTGAACTGTAAACGTGAGAGGTTCACAAAACTTTGGATCACGCTGCACCCGGTCAGGGTGACAGCCATTAATAATACGAATAAAATTGATGCTTTTTTCATTTGAGGTTCTTCCTCTTGGGAGATTTGCTTTTTTGAAACCCCAAGTTACAAAAATCATTCAAATTCTGAATAGTAAAATATCAGTTTAACCCCTTCCGTGAAGTGAAATTCCGCTGATTAACGGCACAAATAATTACGCAAATTTATTTAAATTTAAGATCAATATTTTTTATGAAACAGGATCTGTCCAAAGTTTTAATCTGAGATGAAAATGCGAATTGCGAAGTTGGTACTTGTTGCGTTTTTCAGCGTCTGACGTTTTTATGCAGGGATTCTACTGGAACTCGCCTCCGGGAGGTATCTGGTGGGACTCTCTCGCGTCGGTTTCAACCCGTCTGGCGTCGGCCGGATTCAGTGCAATATGGTTTCCTTCCTCCTCAAAAGGGGCCGGCGGCGGCTTCTCGATGGGGTATGATCCATACGACCATTACGATTTCGGCGACTATAACCAAAAGGGGAGCCTCGAAACAAGATTCGGCAGCAAATCAGAACTCAAAAATGCCATCAATGCTTTTCACAGTGTTGGAATGCAGGTCTTCGCCGATGCGGTCGTGCGTCACATGATGGGAGGCGAGCAGAAGATAGCCTATGAGTGCAGACCTTTGCACAACGGAAACTACATTGTGCCAGACTCGGCTTATCTCCTCTTCAGCTATCCATCCGGACCGGGAAGGTTCAGGAAGGATGCATCATCATTTTATCCCAACTCGGTTAACTGCTGGGTTGACCCGCTTTTTATCCAGACCGACCCTATATTCAGATTTGGCGAGTGGCTTGACCACAATAAACAGTCGGTGAAAGACTCACTTATTGCCTGGGGAAGATACCTCAGGGAAGAACTTGGTTACGACGGTTTCAGACTCGACGCGGTCAAGTCGATCAATCCCGCGTTCATGGCTCAGTGGTTGAACGGCTCTAACCCCGGTGGATATGCAGTTGCCGAGCTCTGGGGCTCCACTTCCGAGATCGGGAACTGGCTCCAGGTGGCGAAATATCAGAACGGCGCTAATGTGGCGATGTTCGATTTTCCGCTCCGCTATAATCTCCGCGACATGTGCAACACCACCAACGGCGGCTTCAACATGAACAACCTCGACGGCGCCGGCCTCATCAACTCCGGATTCTCCGGCTTCGATGTCTCAACCTTTCTCGAGAACCACGATTTCGACAGAAAAGGGTGGGACGGCACCATCGACAACGGTCACGATCCCGTGATCTACGATAAAGCACTCGGATACGCCTATCTCCTCTTCTCGGAAGGCCGTCCCTCGGTATTCTTTAAAGATTATTTTGATTACGGAGTTGGCGGCAAGATCGATACCCTGATCTGGATCCGCCAGAACTTCCTCGGAGGCGGAACCACAAAAAGGGCAGGCCTTAACCCTTGGTACATCCGTCAGGACGGCAGCACCGACCAGGGCACCCTCTCGGGCGATATCTATGTAGCGAAGCGTAACGGCTTTGGCGATCAGCCGGGCGGTTACATTGTGATGAACGATAACCCAACCCAGTGGATCGATGTCTGGGTCGATACCGACAAACCGGTAGGCACTTGGTACAAAGACTATACAGGCAAAGATGTTAATAAACAGGTAACCACGGGAATTGGCGGCGGACCTAACAGAATAAAGCTCTGGGCACCACCCCGCAGTTACACGATCTACGTTCCCGACACCACCAGGTCGCTCAATTATCCGCCCGTGGTTCTTCCCGTTGCTGATCAGACAGGCTACACCAATTCAGCGTTCAGCCTTCAGGTAAAAGCCTCGGATGCGAACAACCCTGTGCTGAACTATTCACTTACAGGCAACCCTGCCTGGATGTCGGTCAGCAATTCCGGGCTGATCACCGGCACTCCTGCCTTCTCCGACACCGGAAGGGTGAGTGTTGTGGTTACTGTGGCCGATCCACAGGGGCTGACGGTTAAAGACACTTTCAATATTTCTGTTCTCAAGAACCTGGCACCGGTAATAGGCGCGATTCCCGATACCACCATAAAGGCAACGGTCAGATACGAATATCAGCCTTCGGCAAATGACCCAGATGGAGATACACTACGCTTCTTCTTCGCCCAGGCACCCAACTTCCTGAACGTTGATGCGGTAACAGGCAAGATCGTCGGTACCCCTTCAGTCAGTGATACCGGTTACTATCCCGTCCAGCTCCGGGTCACAGATGGTAAAGGTGCATTCGGACAGGCGAACTATAACCTTACAGTTCGCGCCAACCTCGACACTGTGATCGCCACCTACGGCAAACCACGCATCGACGGTAACATCTTTAAGAACAACGAAGACTGGAGACCGGAGTGGCTTGTTGTCGCAGATTCAGACACCGACAGCTACTGGGCTCCTGCTGACTCGATAAACAATGAGCTTTTCGGCATTTATTCAACATGGGATGCAGACTCTGTCTATTTCGGTATCGACTACAAACTCTTCGACACCTACAACACTATGATGCTCTACATCGACGCGGGAATCCCGGGCGGCGAAACAAACTTCAACTCGCAGCAGGGATACTACGGTGATTACGCGAAGAACTTCAGGTTCAGACCTGCTGACGCGATCGACTTCTTTATTCCAACATACCACATTACCGAACCCGGTATGTACAAAATTGTTGACAGCACCAGCGAGAACATGACCGACAAGATAAACGGCAAGAGGGGAGCGAATGCCCTCGGTGCTGAAGTGGCAGTTGCATGGAACGACCTCTACGGCCTCGGAGTGGGTCTTCTTCCTCCCGGCGTAAAACTTAAAGTTGTGGCTCTTATCGCCGGCGGTTTTAACTACGGCGCGGGCGACTCTGCCCCCGACAACCCTGACGTGAACGGAAACGCGGGACCTGACTCCTTGATCAACCTCGCGCTGATCGAACCCGACAAGAACAACGACGGATTCCCTGATCCGACTCTATTTATTTCTGATATTCAGGAATTCCCCACGGAGACACTTCCGAGAGAGTATTCATTGAGCCAAAATTACCCGAATCCCTTCAATCCATCGACCGTGATCAGGTTCACC
>RHKR01000458.1:2073-4852 GCA_008363265.1 Chlorobiota bacterium | reverse complement strand
AAAGGCGAAAGAAGTTGCTGAGCGCTCACAGCAATCGTTCGATATCTCTGCGGCAGGACAGGAATCGACACGCTCGACGATCGAAGGGATACAGCGGTTCGGAACCCACATGAACTCGATCAGCGACAATATTCTTAAACTGAGTGAGCGCAGCCGTTTGATCGGTGAAATAATCGCGGCCGTGAATGATATTGCTGAACAGTCGAATCTTCTCGCGGTGAATGCATCGATCGAAGCGGCCCGTGCCGGTGAACAGGGTAAAGGCTTCGCCGTGGTTGCACAGGAGATCCGGAACCTTGCCGAGCAGTCGAAACAGTCAACCTCCCAGGTCAGGCTGATACTGCAGGACATCCAGAACTTTGTAAACTCCGCGGTACTCTCAACTGAGCAGGCCTCAAAAGCACTTGAAGACGGAATTAAGACCGCCAATCAGGCCGGTGAGGTTATCACCGAGCTTGCAAAAAGTATTGAACTTGCATTTGACGCTTCGCTTCAGATCACATCATCCAATCAGCAGCAGCAGATCGGTATGGACCAGATCGCAACGGCGATGGAGAACATCAGGACTGTCAGTGCCCACAATGCTGACTCCACTAAAGAGGTTGAGATATCAACCAACGAATTGCTTGGACTGGGTGATAATCTTTCCGGTCAGATAAAGAAGTTCAAAATCGACGGAAGAAATGGATAAGGCTTTCTTCGAGAGGCTGTTCAACACTTTTTCGGCGGAAGCCGAAGAACACCTTTCGGTGATGATGACCTGCCTCCTGAAGCTGGAGAAGATCCCGGCTCCGGCGATCAATTCGCCTGAGATCGTGGAAGAAGTGTACCGCGAAGCGCACAGTCTAAAAGGCGCTTCCAGAGCTGTCGGTCTCGCGCCGATCGAGTTCCTTCTGCAGGATGTTGAATCATATTTCTCCCTTGTTAAGAAGGAGGAGATCGAGCCTGATCCTTCGCATTACGACGTGCTGCTCAAGGCTCTTGACCTTACCAAGGAATACATCGACCTCAAAAAGAGGGGGGAAGACGGATACGACAAAGAGGAGGAGATGAGGATCCACACCGAAGAGATCAAAATTATTTCTTCGGGGGGTATCACTCAGACCTTGAGAGAGAAACACGAAGATTCTCCCGATTCAGGGTTACCTTCGCGGGATGATGATTCATTTCAGTCTTTTGATCATAAGATCGAGCAACTGCGCAAAAAGATCAGACAAAAGAATCAGACCCCAAAACCCGTTCCTGAACCCGAAGAGAGCAACCGGGAACCGGACAAAAGTCAGGATACCCTAAAAAAAACCGATGTGTTATCCCAGAGACTTGTTCCGGAGACAATAAGGCTTTCAACCTCAAAGATAGATGACCTTCGGACCAGCACCGAGGAACTGCTGAATATCAAGCTGAATTTCGATCAGTTGTTCTCAGAGATAAAACAGCTTGGCAGTGAGGTGGACGGCAAACTGAAAACCGTTGAGGAAACCAATGAAAAGCTGAAGCGGCTTACTCAACTTGCAGAGACCCTTCCTCCACATCCAAGAGAGATCATTCTTGGAATAGTGGAAAATTTCAATACACTCAGCGAATGGTCGTTCAAACACAATAGGCGGATGAACGAACTCGCTTCCTCGGTAAAGAAGTACAGGATTGCTTCGCAGCGCCTTATCAGCGAAGTGAACGACCACTCGCAGACACTTCTTATGCTCCCTTTCAGTTATATCCTCGACATCATCCCGAAGGCAATGAGAGACCTTGCGAGGGCTCTCAGAAAAGAGACCGAACTTCTCATAACCGGAGCCGATATAGAAGTGGACAGGAGGATACTTGAAGAACTCAAAGACCCGTTGCTGCACATTATCCGGAATAGCATCGACCACGGCATCGAATTCCCGTCGGAAAGATTGAAAAAAGGGAAACCGAAAGAGGGGAACATCTCTATCGATATCACGGGACCGGTGGAGGGAAATATCATTCTGACAGTGTCCGATGACGGCCGCGGTCTCGATGTTGATACCATCTACGAAAAGGCGGTTGAGAAGGGATTTATCGAGAAAGAAGAGAATGGAGAGATAGATGAAACAAAGGTTTCTGACCTGATCTTTCAGTCGGGGGTTACAACCGCGGGCGTGGTTACCGATATCTCCGGAAGGGGACTGGGTATGAGCATTGTGAAAGAGAAAGTTGAGAAACTTAAAGGTTCTGTCGCGGTAGCCAGTGAACGTGGGAAGTTCTTCCAGGTTGTGATAAAATTACCGGTAAAAATATCCACCACCCGTGGTGTAAGAGTTACGGCCGGGAAGTTCAAATTCATTCTTGAATCACACTATGTAGAGAAAATAGTCCGTTATAACAAGAGTGAGATAAAGTATTACGGAGAAGGGTTTGGTATAATCGGTGATGATGAATTGGTGCCCGTGAAAATTCTCAAAAGTGATCTTGGGCTCGACAATTCACCGCTCGACAGGGGAGTGTACCCCTGCATCTTCCTCAGAGCCCGGGAACGCAGGATCGCCCTGCTCGTGGATGAAGTTAGCGACGAACTGGAAATTATCATCAAGCCCTTCCAGCCTCCACTGGATGCGATAAAAAAATACACAGGTGCGAGTGTGTTGGGCGACGGAAGGCTCTATCCTGTTCTGAGCTCCGCCTGGTTGCTCGGACTCGAGGGAATCACCGACGCCGACCGGTCCCTCCTCGGGGAGACGAAGGAAAAAGACCTTCTGGTGGTTGATGACTCGAAGACCTCCCGGACCCTGCTGCTCGAGATCCTTGAGGGTGCCGG
>RHKR01000458.1:0-2061 GCA_008363265.1 Chlorobiota bacterium | reverse complement strand
GGAAGCCTACAAGATGCTGACATCGAAAAAGTACGATGCCCTGGTTTCAGACATTGAGATGCCCAATATGAACGGACTGCAGCTGACCGAAAAAGTGAGGACAACACCAGCTCTTGCATCTCTTCCCGTGATCCTTGTTACGGGACTGGCAACAGAGGAAGACAAGGCCCGGGGAACCAAGGCAGGGGCAAATGCCTACATTCTGAAGAAGAGTTTCGATCAGTCAATTTTGATCGATACCATCAAATTTTTTGTTGAAGGCAGGGATTAATTCATTAATTTTGTATCTTGGATAGCAGATTTTAATCTTATTGCGCAAAAAAAAAGATCGCGACAAATTATCCGAGTCGCATCGAGGAAGAAATGATCAGTTACATCTTAGTCGTTGAAGACAGTCCCACTCAGCTGGAGCAATTAGCCTACATTCTTGAAACGGAAGGATATCCGGTAAAGACGGCGGTCAATGGCGTTGAGGCGATGAAAGTGATCGATGAGGGAAAACCGGCATTGATCGTAACAGACATCCTGATGCCGGAGATGGATGGTTATGAGCTTTGCAGAAAAGTTAAAGATACTCCCGATACCCGGGATATTCCTGTAATGCTGCTTACCAATCTGTCTGATCCTCACGATGTCATTAAAGGTCTGCAATCCGGAGCTGACAATTTTCTTACGAAACCCTACAACAAGGATTTCCTCCTCTCCCGCATCAAGTATGTTCTTGTAAATCAGGAGATCAGACATACCATGCCTGTATCTAATATGGGTATGGAGATCGTTTTCGGTGGTAAAAAGTATTTTATCAATTCCGACAGAATTCAGATAATCGATCTGCTCCTGTCCACGTACGAAAACGCGATCCAGAAGAACGGTGAACTTGCCGAGGCCAATCAGCAGCTTCTTAGGATGCACAGAGAACTGGCAAAGAAAAACAACGAACTTGAAAAACTGAACAAAGACAAGAATAAATTCCTCTCGATGGCCGCTCATGACCTAAGAAATCCGGTTGGTGCCATCCTCAGTTTCGGTCTGATCCTGCAGGAGGAGGCAAGGAAGAAACTTGGTCCCGACGATCAGGAATTCATCAATATTATAGTAAATTCCAGCGATTTTGTTCTGAAACTCCTTAATGAACTCCTCGATATTTCGGTTATTGAATCGGGCGATCTTAATCTTAAAAAGATGGAACTCGAGTTTACCAATCTTGTGCAGAACAATATTGCCCTGAACAAGGTACTCGCGGACAAGAAGAACATCCACATCGACTATGATTCAAACTTTGATGAGATAGTGGCCGATGTTGACCCTGTAAAGATAGAACAGGTTCTGAATAATCTTATCTCTAACGCGATCAAATTCTCGTTCCCGGGGAGCGTTATTACGGTTTTCGTGAAAAAGCTCGAAAACGAGATAGTCTTCGGAGTAAAAGACAACGGTCAGGGTATCCCTTCCACTGAGATCAACAAACTCTTTGTGCCGTTTGAAAAGCTCAGCGTCAAGTCGACTGCGGGCGAGAAGAGCACGGGTCTGGGTCTCGTGATCGTGAAGAAGATCATGGAAGCCCACCGTGGAAGAGTGGAAGTAGAGAGCAAGCAAGGTCAGGGCTCAACCTTTACCTGCACTCTACCTTTGTAATTTTACTGTTTTTCCATTTCCGATAGATCCGGCAGTGTGTTCAGATGCCTGGGCGACAGGTACGAGTACATCGCCGGTATCACATAAAGTGTCAGCACTGTTGAAAAGATCAACCCGCCGATAATTGCGATTCCCATCGATACCCTGCTTTCCGAACCTGCTCCCAATGCCAGTGCAATCGGAAGTGTACCCAGAATGGTTGACAGACTCGTCATCAGGATCGGTCTGAACCTCAGTTCAGCAGCTTCCTTTACTGCCGTCATCAGATCAGACCCGGCTTCACGTCTCTGATTCGCGAACTCAACTATCAGAATTCCGTTTTTCGTAACCAGACCAATAAGCATGATCTTACCGATCTGACTGAAAATATTCAGGGTCTGTCCAAAAAACGAGAGTGAGAACACCGCTCCGGCTATGGCGAGTGGC
>RHKR01000457.1 GCA_008363265.1 Chlorobiota bacterium | reverse complement strand
CTGCCACCGCATCATTAATGAATTGTCCCATATCGGAGAAGGTAAACTCAATGCCCTCCACTCCATTTTTCTTCGCATTAAGAGTGGCAATTTCCAACGAATCAGGACTGATATCAACTGCAATAACGGAGCTTTTGGGGAGGTTTTTCGCAAGGGCGATAGCAATATTGCCGCTACCTGTTCCGAGATCAAGCACCCTGAGCCCTTCCTTCCCTTTGTTCTCATTAATTATAATTTCGACCAAAAGTTCAGTTTCCTGACGCGGGATAAGAACAGCCGGGGTGACATCGAGGGTAAGTCCAAAGAATTCAACATTACCGACAATGTACTGAAGCGGCTCAAATTTTATCCTTCTGCGGATGCAACCGCGGTAGTTTTCAATTTCATTTTCTTTCAAGGGACGGTCGAACATCAGATAAAGATCGAGCCGGCGGCAATTCAGTACATGTGCCATGAGGAGGTCGGCATTCAGTCGCGGCGATTCGATCCCTTTATCTTCAAGGAATTTGGCGGAGACGTCAAGTATTTCAAGAACGGTAGGCATCAGGGCTTCAAAAATTGTATAACTTGCTCAGAATTTATAGATTTGCAACGGTGAAATATATGAACAAGGTTTAGAAAATCAGATATGCTTACAGCAAAAAGCCCGGTCAACCGGATTTTATTGATCAAATTCAGGGGAATCGGTGATGTAATTCTCAGCACCGTGGTTCTTAAGAACCTTAAGGCGAGGTATCCTGATGCTGCGATCGATTTTCTGACCGAAAAACCTTCCGCGCCATTGTTGCGGGACACCGGGTTGATAAACGACGTGATCGTATTCGATGGAAACCGTGGAACAGAACTTTTCAGAAAGATAATGCTGATAAGAAGACGGAAATATGATCTTGTGATCGATATGTATTCCAATCCGAAGTCAGCTCAGCTGACATTCGCCAGTGGAGCGAGGTTCAGGGCCGGATTCCCTTACCGCGGAAGAAAATACGCATACAATCTGTTCGGACCGCCCGAGAGGGGTGTTCACCATGCCGGAGACCTTCACCTCAGGTTTCTGGAATCTATCGGGGTCCCGGTCGTGAGCCGGGAGACGATCACCGCGGTACCCGCGCCTGAAAAACTGTGGGCAGAGGAATATTTTTCAGCACTTGATCATCAGGGTCCGTTTGTAGCACTGGTGCCAGGTGGCGGTTGGGCATCGAAGCGTTGTGATCCTGAAAAGTTTGCGGAGATCGGGAATGAAATTTGCGAAAGATTCAAGGTGAAGAGCCTTGTTCTTTGGGGGAAAGGTGATCTGCAGGAAGCGGAAAAAATAGTTGAACTGATGGGAGGAAACGCCATACTGGCACCTGAAAGCACTTTCCTGCAGATGGGAGCACTCGCTCTCAATTGTAAACTTGCTGTGGCCAATGACAGCGGGCCGATGCACTTTATCTCGTCACTGGGAGTGCCTGTACTTGCCCTGCACGGCCCAACCGATCCTGCGCTTCAAGGACCATTCGGCGCGAAGCATGAAACCGTAAGGCTCGATGAACTCGACTGCATCTGCTGTAACCTTCTCGAGTGTAACAGGTCTCACGAATGCTTCAGGGACCTGCCCCTTGAGAGAGTTATGAAAAAGATCGAATCGCTCATTTCAAAGAACAGGATCACATTTTCAGTATGAAGAAGGCAGAGATTTTCTTTAAGAACCTCTTTCTGCAGTGGGTACTGCTTAGAGGGAGAAGAAAAAAGCATAACGGGAATATCGCATTGAAGCCCGGTGACAGGATCGCATGTATAAGGCTTAACCGGATCGGTGACGCCCTTGTAGTTACGCCACTTCTTCATAAATTGAAGGAGAATACAGGGTGTTCGATCACTGTTATAGCTGACAGACACAACCATTTTGTTTTCAGGAATAATCCTGATATCGATGAAACCATTATTTTTGAAAAGGGTTCAAAGGGTACCAAATCGCTGATCAGGAGATTGAACGAAGGCAACTTCAAAGTTTTTCTGGATCTTCACGATGATGTATCAGTTACTGTGAGTTTTATTATTTCGAAACTTAAGATCAGCAGGGTGGCCGGCCTTGAGAGGGGAAACAGTTCGTTATTTACCGATACTGTCCCCAGGCTTGATCCGACAAAACATCATGTGATCGAGCGTTCACTCAAAATCGCTGAGTTGTTTACGGATGGAGATGGCAAACCCATTACATTTTTGGGAGATGACGTGGTAATAAAATACTATCCCACAGCTGATAACATCGAAGTGGTTGGACGGTATTTTGAATCGAAATTTCCGGAGAAAAAGTTCGTCGTTGGAATTAACATCTCGGCAGGAAGCATGGCCCGCTATTGGGGAACGAGGAATTTCAGGGACCTGATCGTGTTTCTAAAAACGAGGGGACTTGAATATCTGCTTTTGTGCTCCACGCGGGATATAAATCTTGCTCTCGAGATCGATCCTTATTCAGAGAGAACTTATTACACTCCTGATTTTGGAGAATTTGCAGCGATGATCGGGAAGATCGATCTTCTGTTCAGTCCTGATACAGCAACTGTACATCTCGCTTCACTTCACGGAGTCCCCGTGTTTGGATTGTACGTGAAATTCGACACTGATGATATAATATGGTATCCTTACAACACCCGCTACGAAGCTGTAGTTACCAAGGAACCGACCCTTAAGGATATGCGATTCGCAAAAGTAATTGAAAAATTTGAACCATTTTTAAAGAATGAGCTTGAGCTTTATGAAAATACCGGATTGTAAGCACTTCAATGGATATAAACCTTGTTT
>RHKR01000456.1 GCA_008363265.1 Chlorobiota bacterium | reverse complement strand
TAACCTCGGCGCGAATGTGAACTACCAGATGGATGCCTTCGGTTTCAGCCACACTCTTACAGGGAATTTCACGATGCAAAGCTTTGCAACGCGGAACAAAATAAGGGGAGACAATGAGGTAAAATCGCAGGGGTACAACTTCGGACTCAGCACTGTATTCACCAGACAGTTGAGCGCGAACCTTACTGCTTCGATCAATGTGGTTGATCTCGGTGCGCGCGGCAACAACAATTCGCAGACAATAAACGCGCGCGTGAATTACAAAATGCTCGACGACAAACTGAATAACTCGCTGACTTACACATTCACCAATTCAGATGTGAGCGGTACAACGGTTATTCTTCTTCACTCAACCTACCCAATATTCACCGGAAGCAATGTGGGTATCATGCTTCGCGGCTCATTCTTTTCGGGGAAAGACGCAAAGACCATCAGCTTCAATGAGTATACGGGAAGTTTTACCTGGAGTTACCGCTTTTAGCGGCGGTCACTTTTCGTTGATGATCTGAAGTGCCTCCGCCCGCCGGTCGGCTTTTTGAAGGGCTTCGATGAGGAACTCTTTCAGGATCTGCCTGTCACCGGAGGTTTTGTAGAGTTGCAGCCAATAGTCGCAGAGTGAGTTCAACTCGCCTGTTTTCACGGAGAGGTCGATGATCTTTCTGTAGAATTTTGGAATAGATCCATCGAGTCCGTTCGCCCTCTTAAAAGCGTCGAGAGCTTTCGCAAAATCCCCTTTCAACTCATAAAACTCACCCATTGCTTCCTGAACCTCGACTGTTGACGGAGCTAGAATAAGGGCTTTCTCAAGTTCCACCTCCGCCTCTCCGGTCTTCCCGGCGCGGGTCAGATATTTCCCTTTTTCGAGGTAAAGAAGTGCGGCCCCCGGCATGTCGGTTATTAACTCATCGATCACCTCTCCGAATTCAGGTTGCGTGCAAAGCGAGATCAGTCCGTCAAAACTTTTTCTTACAAGACCGCGGTACAGTTTGAATTTCCCGGAAATCGCGGAGATAGAGTTTAGGCTGTCGGGATTCATCAGTGACTCATTGTTAAGCGAACCCGAGAGGAGGGTCTGTAGCCTGTCACTTTCGCGGAGCGCGTGGCGAATAGCGCGAGTGTAGTTGAGTATTGCCCTCTCCTTGGCTCCCTGGTCAGAAAAAATGAGAGCGAAGTAGTAAGATATCTCGGGGAAATCGCGGGAAAATTCCTTGATCAGATCAAGCTTCAGCAGTGCGCTGTCGGGCTTTGCTTCATTATAGAATATCTTTGCAAGCTCGAGATTGAGTTCGGGCGACGAAGGGAAACTGCCGAGCCCGTTGATTAGAGCAGTCTTTGCCATTTGTGAATCCCCAATTCCCCGGTTAAGCTCGAAGAGGCGGAGCCAGACAAAAGGGGTGGCTGAGCCGCCTGAAATAATCGTTTCGATCTGGCTTATTGCGGCAAGCGTGTCACCCTGAGCTGTAAAATTTTCTGCGATCAAAAGATCAATCGAGGGGTCACCGCTCTCACGGGGGAGAGTTTTGTAGATGTCGCGGGCCTCAGGGAATTTCCCCGTTTTCTCAAATTTCTTTGCCAGTTTTATCTTGATCGCCGAGTCGTCAGGGTGGAAACCGAGGTACTCCCTGTAGAGTGAGATTATCTTTTCGTCGTTGGCGAAGAGCTGATGAAATCCAACTTCGGCCAGATAGACATCCTTCTCACCCGGGAAATTCTTACGCGCTGATCCATACACGGCGAGTGCTTTATCAGGAAGGTTATTGAACCGGTAAATCATCGCGAGATTAAGTTGATACTGCAGATTCCCGGGTTTTGCCGAAGCGAGTTGCTCCATCACGGGGAGGGCATCGGCGAATTTTTCAAGTCCAACCAGCACTTCAAAATTTATGAGGGCAATGGTGGTATCATTCCTGAAAAAACCGTAACCGTCTCTGGCGAACGGGAGGGCATCGGCGTATCTCTTCACCGAAAGAAGGATGACAAGCAGGTTCACCCTGGCCTGATAGTTCATCGCGTTATAGAGGAGGGCATTCCTGAAATTCTTCTCGGCGTTAACTGTGTCCTTCACCCCGAACCGCGCCACACCGGCCGAAAGATAGACATCAGAAAGATATCTCTTTACCGAAGCAGAGTCAGGATAACTCCGCGCAAGTCCGGTCAGGATATCCACAGCAGTAGAATAGTTGGCAATTTGCGCATAAAGCTGCGCGAGAATGAAACTGACATTATAGTCGGCGGGAAATATCTTCCTGCACTTCTCAAGCACAACGGTTGCACTGGCATAGTCCTTCACCTGCACATAACACTCAGCGGCTGCCAGGTAGATGTCCTTCTCTTTTGACCCTGATGCGATATACTTCTCGAATACTACAACCGCTTCGCTGTACTTCCCGCCATTATACTCCTCTATCGCCACCTTCAGATCAGATGTCTGGGCGAAGAAAACAAAAGTTAAGATAATGAAGAAAAGAAGGATACGCATTCTTAAATGTGAAATATGAAATGTTATTCGCCGCGGCGAAGTGATCCACCGCAGGCGAAGTGATTCGCCATCGGCGAGTAAATATAATCCATATATAAAAAAGCCACCCGTCTCCGGATGGCTCAAAATATTCAATTTCAATGATTTACTTTAGCAGGTCTAATTAACCACTAACCGTTAACCACTAACCACTATTTAGCGGCTCTCTTCCCCATATCGCGGTCGAAGAGGTAGAGTGAGTTCTTCGATTCGCCGATCATCTCAAGTTTGGTAACGAGTGTAAAGTTCGAGAGCGAGATCCACGAGTGAGTGGATGCTGTTGGTGATGAACTGTTCGTGAGCATAGGCAGCTTTGAGACCGTCAAGGGCGCCGTTCCACTCTGCCTGTGGTTTTTCGATAGCTTCGAGTGTCACTCTTCCGCCGCGTGTGTGAACATGGCTGTAGATCTTCAGTGCGTGAGCGTGTTCTTCATCGGCCTGCACGTTGAAGTAAGCGGCAAATCCGGGAAGATTAACTGATTCGTAATAGGCAGACATGCTGCGATAAAGATATGAAGAGAATAATTCCTTGTTTATCTGCTCATTGAGAGCCTTTTCCATTTTTGCTGACAGCATTTTAACCTCGATTATTTTTCATCAAAAAATTCAGTTTTAATAACTTAATATACTTACTTAACAGAAAAGAGAGTCAAAAAGTTACATGACCGGGTTGATTTTTTGATTTGAAACAATCCGGCATATCTCAAGGTACAACCTTCATAACTAATTGCATGAATGCCCATGAAGATATTTACATTTTGTCTCCTGCTGGCGGGCCCCCTCTTTTCGCAGGGATATGTCGCCGGGTTTTCGGGAGGGTTCGATAACGATCTTTTTTCGAAGTCGCCGTTTGAGAAGCTGGCCTCGGACTACAATTACCAGAACTCGCTCGCGACCACAACATTGATGCAGGCCCCGGGAAAACTGAACGGATATGGCCTGACTGCCTACTACGGAAGTAACGGTTTCCTGAACTATACTTTCAGCTACTCGCATAACACGGGCAGAATGGTGAGCGCTCTCGATCCTTCCCTTTCGTACGACGGCAGTAGCGGAAGGGACATCGACCTTACGCTACACACTTTCAGCAGCGGGGTTTCGGTGCCGCTCTGGTTCGACTCATTCATCCTGATGCCATCCCTCGAGGTAGGTTACGGCTGGCTCGACCATGAGATAAAGATCAAAGGACTGAACAGAACAATAGAGGGCTCATCGAGTTCGATCTACAGTTTTGCGGCAGGTTTGGGAATTTATGTCGATGTGGCGGGACCACTGTTCATCTTCGGCAAGGCATCATACACGAACACTTTTGTTCTGAATGGTCTGCGATATTTGTATGAAGACACCGGTTTGAACCGGCACCACTTCGGCTATGAGGATTCGGGCAGCTGGTCGGCTATCAAGGTGCAGTTCGGTGTCTGCCTGCTGCTTTTTGAGTAAGGAGGGTGAATTACACCACAGAGCACACAGAGCACACTGAGGAGGAATAGCGAGACATTTGGCACCAATCTCTCACGGATTTCATTAAAAAAACATCTCTGTGGTCTCTGTGCGCTCTGTGGTGTTTAAAAACCTTTTATTGTGCACAACTTAATCAATC
>RHKR01000455.1 GCA_008363265.1 Chlorobiota bacterium | reverse complement strand
AACCCCGCGGCGAGAGCTCCAGATCCTTCTTAAGAAAAGCCACATAAACCTGGGTTAGCGGGACGTATTCGACACTCTCCACCGCAGTAGCGAGTCCGGCAGAGAGTTCCCTGACCGTATCACCAAGCACATAGGCAGGAAGTGCTGAGACCACCACATCGAATTTCTCTTTCCTGATATCACCCTTCCGGTTCACCGTCAGCGTGTAACCGCCTGATCCGTCTTCTTCGATCTTCAGAATATCATGCAGATAGTTGACCCGGTAGCCAAGCGATTTTGAAAGTGATACTGTAAGTTGATCCATCCCCTGTCTGAAGGTGAAAAGCTTTCCGCTCCCGGAAAGTTCATCTTTTTTTTCGCTATTGAAGCGGGCTTTCCTGAAACCTTTGATGATGCTGCCATATTCCTGCTCCAGTTTGAAAAGCTTCGGATATGCTGCCTCAATGCTGAGTTTTTCCGGATCACCGGCGTAAACTTCAGTCGCGAACGGTTCTATTATGTAGTTCAGAAACTCATCACCCAGCCTCCGCCTTATGAAATCGGCGACAGCCATCCGGGCATTTTTCATGGAACGGGGTATGAACGGTTCGATCAGAAATCTAAATTTTGACCGGATCGTAAAAAGCGGAAACTTGAACAGATTCTCAGGATTCATGGAGAGATCATATAGCTTGCCGCCTATCCATGCCTGTTTTAGGTTCGCTTTCTCACCCGCATAGATGAAATCATCGTCAAGTTTTAACTCTTCAACCAGACCGGGAATAAGCGAAGTTGTCTCAATCGCCGCGATCGTTCCTTTGTCAAGAAGGTAGTCTTTCTCCCTGTTCGACTGTAACTGCCCGCCGGGACGGTCGAACTTCTCGTAAACTGCTACTTCAAAACCATTTTTCCTCAGGTAGAAGGCGGTTGCCAGGCCGGAGATGCCTGCTCCCAAAACTGCTGCTCTTTTTTCTTGCATCCGTGTTTTTATACCGGTTTTTCAGTAGAAATATTAATTGATAAAGGTCTTTTTTCTCTTGTTTAAAAAAATTTATATTTCTAATTTAGAAAACTTAATCCATAATATTTTACATGTTCTTAAAATAAAGTAAAGTGGAATGCAATACTATAATAATGAACACATTGGCGAAGAATGGCTGACACACTTTGAAAAAAGCGATTACACAGCCACACCGTCATACGCCGAGACGGTAGAGTATTTCCGCAACCTCGCGGAAAAGTCTCCCTACGCGAAACTCCAGACATTCGGAGTATCGCACCAAAACAGGAACATGGTTTGCCTGGTGGTTTCTGAAACTAAAGAATTCACACCGAAAAGAACCAGAAAAAGCCCCAAAGCCATCGTGCTGATCAATAGCGGCCTCCACGCCGGTGAGATCGACGGGAAGGACGCATCGATGATGCTTCTTCGCGATATCCTCATCACCCGCGAAAGAGAATACCTCCTCGAAAACATGTCGATCCTCGTGGTACCTGTGCTTAACGTCGACGGCCACGAAAGAGCCAGTCGTTTCAACAGACCGAACCAGGATGGACCAATGATGCAGGGCTGGAGAACAAACGCGCTTAATTTGAACCTGAACCGCGACTTTATGAAGGCCGACAGTGCCGAGATCAAGTCGTTCCTCCGGCTTTATGCCGCATGGGCACCGGACCTTTTCATTGATACACATGTTACCAATGGTATGGACTATCAGTACCACCTCACTTACGGTATGGAAAAACATCAGAACCTCGACAGAAGGCTTTCGATCTGGGGTAATGAAGTTTTTCTCCCTAACGTTATTGATGGTGTCGAGAGGGAAGGCTGGGTAACCGCTCCTTACATCGAAACCGTTACCGACAGGATCGAGGATGGAATAAAGAGCTGGTCGTATGAACCAAGATACTCGACCGGTTATGCGGCACTTCAGAACAGACTTGCCCTCCTTGTTGAGTCCCACTCACTGAAACCTTTCAAGGAGAGGGTCTTCGCGACCAAGTCGATCATTACCGAATCGCTCGAATTTATCAACAACAATCACAGAGAGCTTAAAGATCTGAGCCGCTTTGCCGACAGAAGATCGATCCAGAAGTTCTTTATGGAGAAGAAGAGATACCCCATCCTGCTTTCGGGGAATGAGGAGTCTGAACCATTCACTTTCAAAGGTTATAAGACCGAAGAAAAGAAAAGCGCGGTCACCGGCGGCAACATTATCACTTACACCGATGAGAAAGTTGAGTTCGAGATCCAGCACTTCAACAAAATGGAAATTGCCAAGACGGTTAAAGTGCCTGATGCTTATCTGGTTCCTGCCGAGCATAAATGGCTTCCAAGGATACTGAAACTCCACGGTATCATCTTTAAGCACCTCGACAAGGAACTGCAGCTCGAAGTTGAGAAGTATCGCTTCTCGAACGTTCAGTATGCCGAAAAGCCTTACGAAGGTAAGTTCAGAGCTACTTTTGATGTTTCACCGTTCATTGAGACCGTAACTGTTCCCCCGGGAACATTCTTCGTTCCCGTGAACCAGAGGACTATCAGAGTGATACTGAATCTTCTTGAGCCGCTCGCTCCCGATTCTTTCGCAAGCTGGGGCTACTTCAACGCTCTCTTCGAGAAAAAAGAGTATGTTGAGGACTTCGTGTTCGAGCCCAAGGCCATAAAGATGATGGAAGACGATCCGAGACTGAGGGAAGATTTCTACTTCAACCTCGAAGAGGATGAAGAGTTCAGGAACGACCCGCAGGCACGCCTCGATTTCTTCTACAAGAAATCAGCCTACTACAACAATAATGAAATGATCTACCCCGTAATGAAAGTTTACGAC
>RHKR01000454.1 GCA_008363265.1 Chlorobiota bacterium | reverse complement strand
GAGGCCGCCTTCGTAGAGGATATGGCCTTCGTTCAGCACGATAGCACGGTCCGCGATTATTTCAGCGCAGATCAGGTCGTGAGTTACCGCGATAGAAGTCATTTTAAGTTCGCTTTGGAGATCGCGTATAAGCTTGCTGATCTCTTTTGTGGTTATCGGGTCGAGTCCGGTGGTCGGCTCGTCATAGAGCATCAGCATCGGCTCTGTGATGATGGCACGGGCAAGTCCCACCCTTTTCCGCATACCTCCGGAGAGTTCACTCGGCATTTTATCGATCGCGCCTGAGAGTGAAACCATCTCGAGGGCGCGTTCCACTTTGTGGGTGATCTCTTTCTGTGTAAAATTAAAATTTCTTATCAGAGGGAATGAAAGATTCTCCCTTACCGACATCGAATCATACAGCGCGGCACTCTGGAAAAGAAAGCTGATATTCTTCCTCAGTTCATTCATCTCCTTAAGGGGGAGGTGCAGTACATCGATACCGTTAATAGTAACACTTCCGCTATCCGGCACCAGAAGACCAACGAGACACTTTAACAGAACCGATTTACCCGTACCCGATTTTCCGAAGACCACGAGGTTTTCAGTTTCATACACGTCGAGGGAGACCCCCGCGAGGACCGTTTGGTCACCGAAACTTTTATAGAGATCGTTGATCTCAACTAACTTACGGGCCATATCCATAGTGTAATCTGAACAAGGATCATATCGAAGATCAGAATTAAAAGTGAAGAATAAACCACGGAAGTGGTGGAAGCTTTTCCGACACCTTCGGTACCTTTATCGGCATTGTAGCCGAGAAATGAGCCGGTGATGCCTACAATAAACCCGAAAACGAATGTTTTACCGATACCCGGGATGATATCCCCGAACTTGACAACTTCGATCACCTGTGAGATATAGAGATCAAAAGTGGTGCCGCTGAGCATGTTCGAAGCTATAAATCCGCCACCTATCGCCAGAAAATCCACATAAACAGTAAGTACGGGTACCATGATGGTACACGCGATAACCCGGGTAACCACGAGGAACCTGAAAGGTTCGATCGCCGACACTTCCATGGCATCGATCTGTTCGGTGACTCGCATGGAACCGAGTTCGGCACCAATTCCGCTTGACACACGTCCCGCAAAGATCAGAGCCGTGAGCACAGGGCCCAACTCGCGGATCACGGAAAGGGTCACCATGTAGGGGAGGAATGCCTCGGCTCCGAATTTGACCATGAACGGCTGCGACTGGAGCGTGAGCACGACGCCGATGATGACACCCGTGACGCTGACGATTGGGAATGTTTTTACTCCCAGCTCGTACATGTGCTTCGATATTTCGGCGAACTCGTAAGGCGGTTTTACCACATTCAACATGAACCGGTAAGTGAACACTGAGAGTGCACCTATGATATCGAAAAACTTACGGATCTGTTCGAATGATGATTCGCGCGGCAAAACGGTTCTTTAACGTGAAAAATAAGGAAAAATCAATTGTTTAATCTAACAAAATTTGTTCAAACATTCGTAAATAAGGGATGAACGGGATTAAAATTACACCGCCAATAACTATATTTATCATGGGAAAAATCCCTATTAAATAATAGACAGAAAAGAAATGTTAGAACCTAAATATTTTTACAGAAAGCTCGACTCACTTCTTGCCGGCATTGGCAAGGAGAAGACCGGGCAGGACTTCCTCTTCAACATCCTCATGAAACTCGAGGACACTTTCGGCACAGACCTGCAGATCAGACGCGGCAGGATCTATCAGGAAGTGGCGGCCGGCTTTGAGCTGATCTACCCCGTTGAAGAAGATGACAACGACTACACCGACCGCATACCCTCGGATACATATGAAATTCAGTTGATCCTCAGGTCGCGTCTCTATTTGTTTGACGATCCGGGAGCATCGACACCGTTCAAGAATTTTACCGGATTTGAATACTCGGTTCCCGCTGCATTTGTGGTGAACAGCCCCGATCAGAAGTATATCTTTGTGTTCGAGTTGATGAGCGGCTGGGTGAGGGAAGAGATCGAGTTCTGCCTTAACGCGGTAAGAAGGGCTGTGAACTACAGGCTTTTTTCCGAAGCCGTGATAGGGGAGTTGCAGCAGGCGGCGAGGATACAGCAGTCGCTGATCGCTTCTGTGCCACCTGTCATCCCGGGATGGGATATCGCGGCACGGTCGAAACCGGCGGAACTTGTTGGTGGCGACCTGTATGACTACTTCAAGTTCGAAGCCGATGAATTCGGAATCTGTTTTGGCGATGCAAGCGGACACGGACTTCCGGCAGCCCTGATGGTGAGGGACGTTGTAACAGGCCTCAGAATGGGGGTTGAGAAGCACATGAAGATGGTCTACACCCTTAAAAAGCTTAATGAGGTGATCTACAGGGGGTCGTATTCCACCAGTTTCATTTCACTCTTCTTTGCAGAATTTGAGAACAATGGTAATTTGTTCTACGCGAACGGTGGTCACCCTGCACCCTTGCTTTTCAAGAAGAGCGGGCTTGTGGAACTTCAACCGACAGGACTGATCTTCGGGGCATTCCCTGATATCAGCATTAAAAGATCGTTCGCCCACATGGATGAGGGTGATACACTGCTGCTTTACAGCGACGGCATCATCGAGAGACAGAACGGAAACGAGGAGTTCTTCACCGTTGAGAGGGTGAAACAGATCGTAAGGGAGCATCAAAACATGGGAGCATCAGAGTTGATCGAGGTGATCTTTGAGGAGGCCGATAAATTCGGCGGGGGTGCCAAATGGGATGATGATGCCACGCTTATGGTTATCAAAAAGGTTAAAACGGCTTAAAA
>RHKR01000453.1 GCA_008363265.1 Chlorobiota bacterium | reverse complement strand
CAGTGGATATCGTAAATGATTATGTTCTGCCAGCACTTCAGGAGGAGAATACACCGGTGTTTTTCTTCGTGATCGACTGTCTCAGGTTTGACCAATGGCTGGTCATGGAAAAACTTCTCGCTGATGATTTTAAGATCGACAAGACTTTCTACTATGGAATTCTTCCTTCGGCGACCTCTTACTCCAGAAATTCGCTATTTGCCGGACTTTATCCGTCCGAGATCGAGCAGTACTACCCTGATCTATGGTACGGAAATGACGAAGACGAGAACTCAATGAACAAGTACGAGAAGGATCTTCTTCAGCTTCAGCTCGAACGAAAGAGGATCAACCTCAGAAACGAACTCAAGTTCGTAAAAGTTATTGATCCGGAGTATGGAAGGAATTTTGAGCACAATATAAGATCATACAGGAATACGCATTTAACCGCTGTCGTGATAAATTTTCTCGACATGATCGCTCACGGCCGGTCCGACTCCGATCTGCTGAAGGAAATCGCCCCTGATGAGCCGGCTTACCGCTCGCTAACCAACAGCTGGTTTTCGCACTCATACCTGATCACAACATTCAAAGCCATTGCTGCCATGGGTAAGGCCAAGGTCATAATTACAACGGATCATGGAAGCATCCGTGCCCTCAGAGGCGCTAAAGTGCTGGGTGACAGGGAGGCTTCCTCGAATCTCCGGTTTAAGTACGGCCGCAACCTCAAGGTGGATGATAAACACGCAGTTTTCATCAAAGACCCCGCTGATTACAAACTTCCCCGAAGAGGTGTGACAGTTAATTACATCATAGCCAAAGAAGATTACTATTTCGTCTATCCTACTGACTATCACAAGTATCTGAGCTATTATAAAGACACATTCCAGCACGGAGGCATTTCGCTCGAAGAAATGATCGTACCGGTGATTACTATGGAGCCGAAATGACAGGCAGATGGACGGTCGCTTCCGAAAAGGAGATGACCAACCTTGCTCATGCCTTTTACAGTTCAGTACGGCCCGGCAGCGTGGTTACACTGAACGGTAACCTTGGCGCGGGAAAGACCTTTTTTGTAAAGGCTTTCTGCAAGGCGGCGGGTGTTCCGGCATCATCAAGCCCGACCTTTGCGATTGTAAACTCATATCTCGGTGAGTACCGGATATATCACTTCGATTTTTATCGAATCAAAAACTCACTTGAATTGCATGATATTGGGATCGAGGAATATCTTGCTGATCCGGAAGCTGTTTCCTTTATCGAATGGGCCGATCTTTTTCCTGATGTACTGCCAAAACGCAGGATAAACATAGTAATTGAAGAAACCGGGCAAAACAGTCGTGAGGTTACCATTGAAGAACTCTGAAAGACCGGTACTGGCAATTGAAACGACCGGTGCTCTCTGCAGTATCTCTATTTACGCGAATGACAGGAAACATCTTACAATTTCATTGAATATGGAGAAGGCACACTCCCGAAAGATACTTTCACTGATTGATTCTGCATTGAGCATTTACGGAATTGCCACATGTGATCTTGCCGGAGTCTGCGTATCTGAAGGTCCGGGATCATTTACCGGATTGCGACTTGGTTTTGCTGCCGCAAAAGGTATCGCATTCGGACAGGAATTCGGAATAATGAAAGTGCCAACTTTTAAAAGTCTTGCTTATGAACTCTCCTCGACGATGAAGGAAGGCAGCCGCGGTTTGATCGTCACTAAAGCCGCGCTCGAAGAATCATATATTTTCGGATTTGAGGCACAGGGAGAAGATTTTTCTGAAGTTATTCCACTCACACTCATTGAAAATGAATTGTTGGTGAAAACCATTTCAGAAGGCTGTTTCGACAGGGTATTCGGGAACGTTATCATCCCGGGGTGCGATGTAACCGGAAAATCTTCACCCGAGGCGTTATGGATTGCTAAATATGCAGCAAAAAAACTTAAATTTGCATTTGATCACGAAATAGATTTTATAGAACCATATTACTTTAAGAATTTTACAGTGAAAGTGAAATAATATGCGCAGATCGTTGTTCTTGATTGTTTTTACGGTATTTATTGTATCCGCTCAGTTTCAGGGTCCAAAAATATATTCCCCTGTAACCAAATATGATTTTGGCTCCATAGAACAGGGTGTGATGGTGAAGCATAAGTTCGTCATCGTGAATAATGGAGACCAGAATCTGGTGATCGACAGGGTGGTTTCTTCCTGTGGATGTACTGCGGCCGAGCCTGAAAAGAAAGAATTGAAACCCGGTGAAACCACAACCCTCGCGGTTGAGTTTAACTCCACGGGCCGTGAAGGTGATCAGATAAAAACCATAAGTGTTCTTTCAAATGATCCCAATAATCCATTGTTCCAGTTCACTATCAACGGGAAAGTAATACCCCAACCTAAAAAGGAGCTCGAAGGTCCAAAGATCAAGTTCGAGAAATCCCAGCACGATTTCGGAATAATCAAGGAGGGAGTGGTTGTAGATAACGTCTTTAAATTTTCCAACATCGGGAAGAAGGATCTGGAGATAAAGGATGTCAGATCATCCTGTGGATGTACCGTTGCACAACCCAACAAGAAATTATTCAAACCCGGTGAGAGTGGGGAATTGAAGGTATCATTCGATTCCAAGAACAGATCAGGAAGAACCAGCCGTACAATTACGCTGGTTACCAACGACACAGTGGAAGAGTACTACACTTTAACTATTTACGCAGAGATAACCAAATAGGGACCCCTGTCATGGCATGGTTTAAAAGAAAAAAAGAGAACATTGCGCCGGAGACTTCACCCAAGGGGAATATCCCTGACGGTCTTTGGGAAAAGTGCGCCGATTGTGGTGAAATTA
>RHKR01000452.1 GCA_008363265.1 Chlorobiota bacterium | reverse complement strand
GATCAGAATTCTTGCTGTTTGTGATTGAACTTTAGCCATGGTGGACCTCGTTGTATAATTACCTGAACTTGGAAAAATTTCAATGAAATAATAGGGTTTCAGATCGACTTATCATAGCAAAAATCGGTGAGTGGCGCTATTCTATCGGTGAACGGTGATGCCGAAAAAAAATATCTCTCGATTTTACTTTGAAAACGCAAGCGGGAAAAAATTAATTTGTTCAAGTGGCTCAAGAACCGTAATTTTCGGTCACAAAATCTTGCGGCTGACATCTGGATTTTGCCCCCCGGCCGGCTTTACAGCGTTGGCGGTCTTTCACAATTTACAGCCTTTGGAGTTCAGAGTGATCTGAACTTTACAGGGATTTTTTTAAAATTTTGAATCTTTAGAATTTTTTTAACACAGGACTTTTTGGTATATGAAGATTTCAAGACTTTTTACGAAGAGCGATCAGAACGGCAAGCACAGCATAACTTATGTTCCAAGAAACTCAGAGATCAGGAATCCGGATGGTAAGCTGATCTTCTCGATGCAGAACATACTTGTGCCTTCCACATGGTCACAGGTTGCGGTTGATATTCTGGCCCAGAAGTATTTCAGAAAGGCCGGAGTACCCAAACTTCTTAAGAAAGTCGCTGAAGAGGGAGTGCCAGAGTGGCTTCAGCCATCGGCTCCCGATGCTGAAAATCTTGCAAAATTGCCTGAAAACGAAAGATTTACCTCCGAAACCGACTCACGTCAGGTGTTCAACCGTCTGGCAGGGAACTGGACTTACTGGGCCTGGAAGGGCGGATATTTCAATACCGAAGACGATGCTAAAGCTTACTACGACGAGATGTTTTACATGCTCGCCAATCAGATGGCCGCCCCGAACTCACCACAATGGTTCAACACCGGTCTCAACTGGGCATATGGTATCTCGGGTCCGTCACAGGGACACTACTATGTTGACTATCAGACCGGACAGCTTGTAGCATCCGACGATGCCTACACACATCCCCAGCCGCATGCATGTTTCATACAGTCGATCAGCGATGATCTGGTTAACGATGGCGGTATCATGGACCTCTGGGTTCGTGAGGCGAGGCTGTTCAAATACGGTTCGGGTACAGGTACCAACTTCAGCAAACTGAGAGGTTCCGAGGAGCCTTTGAGCGGTGGAGGAAAGTCATCGGGACTCATGTCATTCCTTAAGATCGGCGACAGATCAGCCGGTGCGATCAAGTCGGGTGGAACAACGAGAAGGGCAGCGAAGATGGTGTGCCTCGATCTGGATCACCCCGATATCGAAGAGTTCGTTAACTGGAAGGTTCTCGAGGAGCAGAAAGTTGCTTCGCTCGTAACCGGTTCCAAACTGAACAACCTTCACCTTAACAATATTATGAAGGCCTGCTACGCTGAGCACCCCGAGAATGACAGGTTCAACCCCAAACTTAACATGAAGCTGCAGAAGGCGGTGATGGAGGCAAAGAAAGCCCTCATCCCGAACAACTACATCGAGAGAGTGATCCAGCTCGCTAAACTCGGCTACACTTCGATAGAATTCCCGATCTATGATACTGACTGGAACTCTGAGGCTTACATCACAGTATCGGGTCAGAACTCGAATAACTCTGTCAGGATCCCCAACGAATTCATGAACTCTGTTCTCGAAGACGGTAACTGGAACCTCTACTGGAGAACAGAGAAGAAGAAAGCCGCAAAGGAAGGAAGGGCACCCAAACCGGCGAAGACCCTCCGCGCCCGCGACCTTTGGGAAGAGATATCGTTCGCGGCCTGGAACTGCGCTGACCCCGGACTTCAGTTCCACAGCACGATTAATGAGTGGCACACATGTCCTGAAGACGGTCCGATCAACGCCTCGAACCCCTGCAGCGAGTATATGTTCCTCGATGATACCGCGTGCAACCTCGCCTCGATGAACCTGTTAAAGTTCTACGATGCCGAAAAGAACAAGTTTAACATAAAGGCCTACCGCCACGCTGCAAGGCTTTGGACCATCACGCTCGAGACGAGTGTTCTTATGGCCCAGTTCCCGAGCAAGGAGATAGCCCAGCTCAGCTACGATTTCAGGACCCTCGGACTCGGCTACGCCAACCTCGGCGCGCTGCTGATGCAGCAGGGTATCCCTTACGACAGCGATGAAGCTTTCGCTATAGCTGGGGCCATCACTGCGATAATGCACTTCTCAGCGTATGCAACAAGTGCTGAAATGGCGAAAGAGTTCGGCACCTTCTCCGGATACGGCAAGAACAAAGAGCACATGCTCCGCGTAATGCGCAACCACAGAAGGGCTGCATACAACGCTCCCGTTGAAGAATATGAGAACCTGAGTATCACCCCGATGGGTATTGATCCTGAACACTGCCCGGCTGATCTGCTTGAAGCTGCCCGTGAAGACGCTGACCGTGCCCTCGAACTCGGTACAAAGCACGGCTTCAGGAACGCCCAGGTGACCGTTATCGCTCCGACCGGAACGATCGGTATCCTGATGGATTGCGATACCACCGGTGTCGAGCCCGATTTTGCCCTCGTGAAATTCAAGAAACTTGCAGGTGGCGGTTACTTCAAGATCATCAATCAGTCGGTTCCACCGGCACTGAAGAGACTTGGTTACAGCCAACGAGAAATTGATGACATAATCAAGTATGCAGTTGGTGCCGGTTCACTCGTTGGATGTCCATACATCAACGCTGAATCGCTTCGATCGAAGGGCTTCAACGATGAGGCTATCTCGATAGTTGAGTCGCAGATGCCTTCAGTGTTCGATATTTCATTCGCCTTTAACAAATACACGCTCGGTGTCGATTTCCTCAAAACGCTCGGAGTTA
>RHKR01000451.1 GCA_008363265.1 Chlorobiota bacterium | reverse complement strand
CTCATTAACTACCTCTTTCCGTAGAGTTGTGAGTAATAAGCTTCATATTCACCCGAAATAATGCGCTGCCACCACTCCTTGTTCTTCAGGTACCAGTCGATGGTCTCACCGATGGCGTTCTCGAAAGTGAATTGCGGCTGCCACCCGAGTTCTGTCTCGATCTTGTGGTTGTCGATCGCGTAGCGGCGGTCGTGGCCGGGGCGGTCTTTCACATATTCGATCATCTCGTCACCCTTTCCGAGGTGGTTCAGGATGAGTCTCACGATCTCGATGTTTGTCATCTCGTTCTTCGCGCCGATGTTGTAAACCTCGCCGACCTTCCCTTTTTCGAGGACGGTTTCGATGGCGTAGTTATGGTCGAGAACGTATATCCAGTCGCGGACATTGAGCCCGTCACCGTAAACGGGGAGTTTCTTCCCGTTCAGGGTGTTGATTATCATCAGGGGGATAAGTTTCTCGGGGAACTGGTACGGGCCATAGTTGTTCGAGCATCTTGTGATGAGAACGGGCATTCCGTATGTGTGATGGAAGGCCTGAACCATCATGTCGGCAGCTGCCTTACTCGATGAGTAAGGGCTGTTGGGCGATATCGGGGTCTGCTCGGTGAAGAGACCTGTAGCTCCGAGCGAGCCGTAAACCTCATCAGTTGAAACCTGAAGGAAGCGCTCCACTTCGTAGCGGCGGGCGGTCTCGAGGAGAACGTTTGTGCCGATGACATTGGTTTCGTAAAAAACCTTTGAACCGAGGATCGATCTGTCGACGTGCGATTCGGCGGCGAAATTAACGACATATTTTATGTCATATTTTTGGAAGATGTACTCAACCAGCTCGTGGTTGGCGATATCTCCCTTGAAGAACCTGTAGTTCTTGTGGTCTTCGATGTTTTTCAGGTTCTCGAGGTTACCCGCGTAGGTAAGTTTGTCGAGGTTAACTATAAAGATATCATCCCTTTTCTGAAGAAGGGCGTTCACAAAATTACTGCCGATAAAACCGGCACCTCCGGTAACGAGGATATTTTTCATTACGTTGTGTATCCTTGAAGTTTGATCAATTAAAAATCTTAATAGAAAAAGAGTCCGGCCATCAGACCGACCTGCAGAAAGAAGGCGTTCCCCTTGACATCGTTCGCGGGAAAGTTGGTTACTGAAACGTTATTGTCAGCTTTCCAGTTGTCGCCGAAAAGATTGAATGAATATCCCGCTCCCAGCCTCAGTGAGATGAGGGGGTGGAGCATGAAATCCGCGTTCAGTGTCGGGGCCAGTGTCATATACGTGTTTGTGTATTTTCTGCCGTACGAAAGGGTTGAGCCGGTGACGTCGTCTTTGAAGCCGGTGAGGTCTCCTGTCCAGTCAACCGAACCTTTATGCCTGTATATCTCGATGGTCTGTCCGCCCACGCCGACAATTCCGCCGATCGAGAGTGCCCAGTTCCTTATGAATGGAAGTGAGTACTCAACCGTAACGCCAGCGAATGAGTTTGAATAGCGTGTCTCCTTATCGAATCCGTTCACGCTTCCTTTAGCCGAAGTGCCCGATGTAATGCCCAGACCACCTATTCTGAGGTGCTTGATCACTCCGATATAGACGAAACCGCCGCCGCCTGAAAAATAGGAGGCGCTCGCAAGGTCGGGTGTGCCGAAGCCGGCAAGGGCAGTGTTCAGTTTGGCGAGATCGGAGAACATAACTCCGCCAAAGTAGCCGCCGCCACCGCCAAAGGGTGCATCGAACGCGGGAGCGCGCTCAACGGGTTCATAATCATCTTCATCTTCGTTTTGGGCAAATACAACGCTTAGACCCATCATAAGGATCAGCATCAGTTTTTTTATCACAAATACCTCAGTTTTCGGTTTTATAATCGAGAAAAATCTGGTAATTCCACTTGTCAAAATAGAGATTTCCACCTCGCCATTCAACTTCACCGCGCTGGAAATCGACAGTTTCACTCCTCGGGTGGATCTTTGCGGGGTAGAAGTGGCCGGAAATATCATCATTCACGATAAAATGGTAGTTGTCGGTGTTCCCGAGATAGTAATATCTTACAAGCGGGTCATCAGACGGTTTCAGTTTGAACGACTGATCAACGGGGATCCATCCGGTCTCTTCAAAATAAACCTCTGCCCAGTCGTGAAGGTTCACCTCGGGGGGGTGAAACATCCAGCCGCTCTGCCATTTCGCCGGGATACCGTTCATTCTGAGGAGCGTTATCAGCAGTAGTGACTGTATTCCGCAGTCGCCGTGCATGCTCTCATAACAATATGAAGCGATCGCGGGAATTGTCGAGTATTCTATCGCGCCTGCCCATGGGATGTTGTCGTTGATCCACTCGTAGATCAGCTTGAGTTTCTTGACCGGTTCAGTCTCGGTGCCAACTATGCGCGCTGAAAGCTCCCTCAACTCTTTTGTGAAGGCGATGTGGGGCCCGCGTTCGGCAGTGAACTCCTCAAAAAGGGCGGTTGAGGGGTCAATAGTGTATTTCTTGTTGAAATCGAGTCCGTTATACTCGGCGTATGATCTGAATTTGTATTCCACTTCGAAGACCAGTGAGCTGTCCTGTTCGGCCGGGGCCTCAAGGTAGATCGACCGGTGAGTTGAAGTGGATGGCGCAATAATAAAATTTTCGTAGTTGGCGGAAACGAACTCCACATCACCTTGTCTCTCCCGGTTCTCGGCCGGATATGGAAGCC
The DNA here is from genome assembly GCA_008363265.1 of Chlorobiota bacterium. Classification (GTDB taxonomy): domain Bacteria; phylum Bacteroidota; class Ignavibacteria; order Ignavibacteriales; family Ignavibacteriaceae; genus UTCHB3. The sequence goes on along the minus strand of RHKR01000451.1, from coordinate 177 downwards.
AGCAACGGACGATCTCACCCGCGGGAACGGCGTTCGGTTTAACGGTTAGCCGGTACCTTACGCTGATCGTCATTGGATTTACGAGGCGTTTCCCCTCGTTTTTGCTTTGGGTGATCAGTTCAGGGAGGTAATCAAGGAGGTAATCATCCAATGCATCGGGCTGTTTCCCTTCAACCT
>RHKR01000450.1 GCA_008363265.1 Chlorobiota bacterium | reverse complement strand
CGGCTTCACAAAGACGGACACTGATGAGAGAATCCCCATCGTTCAGGTTCAACGCAATAATGCCTGAGCGTCTAACGTTTCCGTATGCCGAGAGAACTGTCTTTTTGATGATACCCTCTTTGGTGACCATTACGACGTACTGGTCGTCTCTGAACTCTTTAACAGTAACAAAAGCGGTGATCTTCTCATCCGGTGTCTTCTCGATAAGGTTGAGTATCGAGCGGCCAAGAGCGGAACGGCCGACATCGGGAACCTCATAGACCTTGAGCCAGTAGCAACGGCCCTTGTCGGTGAAGAACATGATGTAGTGGTGGGTTGAAGCGACGAACATCGTTTCGATGAAATCACCGTCTTTCATTCCGGCACCAGTAACGCCTCTTCCGCCGCGCTTCTGTTTTCTGTAACCACTTGCAGGGAATCTCTTTATGAAACCGCGATGCGAAATGGTGACCACTACATCCTCCTCGGCAATCATATCCTCGAGCGAGAAGTCTTCATAGTCATGGATCACTTCGGTGCGTCTCTCATCGCCATACTTGGTTACGAGGGCAAGCAGTTCTTCTTTGATAATTAAATTCCTTTTTTGTTCACTCTCAAGAATGCCGCGGAGTCTTTCGATCAGTTTGAGGAGTTCCTTGTACTCATCTTCAATTTTCTTCCGTTCCAGACCGGTGAGTCGCTGCAGACGCATGTCGAGGATCGCCTTGGCCTGAATTTCAGAGAGCCCGAACCGCGCCATGAGGTTGTTTCTGGCTGTCTCGGTATCTTTTGAGGCCTTGATGATCGCGATAACCTCATCGATATTATCAAGCGCGATAATGTAACCTTCGAGGATATGGGCGCGTCTTTCGGCAGCGTCAAGTTCAAACTTTGTCCTGCGGATCAGAACTACCATTCTGTGATCCAGGAAGTGCCGCATCATCTCTTTCAGGTTCAGAACCTTTGGCACGCCGTTAACGAGCGCGAGCATTATGACGCCAAAAGTAACCTGCATCTGAGTATGCTTGTACAACTGGTTCAGCACAACGGCCGGCTGGGCATCTTTCTTAAGTTCGATAACCATTCGCATTCCATCCCTGTCAGACTCATCCCTCAGGTTGGAGATATGTTGCAGTTTCCCCTCTTTTACCTGCATGGCTATCTTTTCAAGAAGTGCAGCCTTGTTCACCTGGTAGGGAAGCTCGGTAACGATGATCTGCATTCTGCCGTTCTTGAGGGTCTCGGTGTTCGCCTTGGCGCGCACGATAAGTTTTCCTCTTCCGGTGAGATATGCTGATTTAACTTCGGAATAGCCGTAAATTATACCGCCTGTAGGGAAGTCAGGGGCGGTAACGTGCTGCATCAGGTCCTCGATCGAGATATCCTTGTCATCGATCAGTGCCACCAGACCATTTACAACCTCATTGAGGTTATGTGGCGGAATGTTCGTGGCCATACCGACAGCAATACCGCTCGATCCGTTAACCAGAAGGTTCGGCAGGTAAGAAGGGAGAACCTTCGGCTCCTGAAGTGAATCGTCAAAGTTCGGGGCGAAATCAACGGTGTCTTTTTCAAGGTCTCTCAGCATTTCCTCGGAGATCCTTGCCAGACGGGCCTCAGTGTACCTCATCGCCGCGGCGGAGTCGCCGTCGACCGATCCGAAGTTACCCTGACCCATCACGAGGGGGTACCTGAGCGAGAAGTCCTGAACCATTCGCACCATCGTCTCATAAACCGCGGAGTCGCCGTGGGGGTGGTATTTACCAAGCACTTCACCCACGATCCTCGCGGATTTTTTATAGGGCCGGTTGTAGTAAACGCCCAGTTCATACATACCGTACAACACGCGGCGGTGAACGGGCTTCAGACCGTCACGGACATCCGGTAGCGCCCTCGAGACAATAACCGACATCGAATAATCGATGTACGACGATTTTAATTCCTCCTCAAGGGAAACCGGAATTATCTTATCAAACATACTTGACATAAAAAATAACCTTTATTTAAAACTTAAATTCTTCAGCCTTCGCTATTCAGCCTTCAGCCCTGTTAAACGTCCAGATTCTTAACATATTTGGCATTACGTTCGATGAACTGCCTTCTCGGCTCAACGCTGTCGCCCATCAGCACTTCAAAAAGTCTGTTGGCATCGGCTGCCGACTCGAGTGTAACCTGGAGCAGGGTCCTCGTTTCGGGGTTCATTGTGGTTTCCCAAAGCTGTTCGGGATTCATCTCACCGAGACCTTTATAACGGGAGATCACAACGCCTTTGATGTTCCCCTCGTCATCGTATTCCTGGTTCTCGTCAGCAACAACGACACCCTTTTTGGAGGCCACGCGGAGACGCTTGAGAATATCATCGCGCTCCCTCTCATCGAAAGCGTAGAACTCTTCACGCCCCTTTTTAACCTTGTACAGCGGGGGCTGAGCGATATAAACCCTTCCGGTGATGATCAGAGGCTGCATGTACCTGTAAAGGAAAGTCAACAGAAGCGTTCTGATGTGGCTGCCATCGACGTCCGCATCGGTCATGAGGATCAGCTTGCCGTATCTGATCTTCCCGAGGTCAAGTTCAGGGAGGATACCGCAACCCATCGCCGCGATGATCGCCTGGATCTCATTGTTTTCGAGGATCTTGTGAAGTTTTGCCTTCTCAACGTTGATGATCTTGCCTCTAAGGGGAAGTATCGCCTGGAACCTTCTGTCCCTTCCCTGTTTGGCGGAGCCACCCGCCGAGTCACCCTCGACGATGTAAACTTCGCAGTGCTCAGGGTCAGTGATCGAACAGTCGGCGAGCTTGCCTGGGAGGTCAAAACTGTCAAGCGCCCTGAGCGACTTCTCAATTATTTTCTTCCCGACACCGGGATTCTCCTCGAGGAACTCGGCGAGTTTCTCGTTCACGAGGGTTTCAACCGCTGATTTCGTCTCGCTGTTGCCGAGTTTCGTTTTGGTCTGTCCCTCAAACTGGGGTTCCATCACCTTCACTGAGATAACAGCTGTGAGGCCTTCCCTGAAGTCGTCACCCGAGAGTGTTATCTTCGAGTTTTTCATCAGGTTGTTCTTGGCGGCGTAGTTGTTCATCGTTCTGGTGAGGGCAGCCTTGTAGCCCACAAGGTGAGTACCGCCCTCATGTGTGTTGATGTTGTTCACATAAGAGGAGATATTTTCAGAAAATTCTTCGTTATACCTGAAGGCTATCTCGATCGGTGTACCGTCTTTTTCACCCTCGATGTATATCGTGCTGTGAAGTGGTTTTCTCCCTTCATCCATGTAATCGATGAATTCAACAAGTCCGCCTTTGAAGTGGAATGTATCTTCTTCCTCCAAGCCTTCCCTTGTATCCTTGCAGCCGATGGTTACATTTTTATTCAGATAAGCGAGTTCGCGCATACGTGAAATGACGGTATCGTATTTGAAGTTAACCGATTTAAATATCTCGTCATCGGGCATGAAGGTAACTTTTGTTCCGGTGGCGTTTGTTTTGGTGGTCCCGATAACCTTGAGGGGTGTGTGCATCTCACCCTGGCGGAACTCCATGAAATAGACTTTCTTGTCTCTTCTGACTTCGACCTTGAGCCACTTCGAGAGGGCATTCACTACCGAAACACCCACGCCGTGCAGACCGCCGGAGACTTTGTAAGAGTTCTTGTCGAACTTTCCGCCCGCATGAAGCACGGTCATTACCACTTCGAGAGCTGACTTTTGCTCTTCAGGGTGAAGATCCACGGGAATGCCGCGACCATTATCTTCAACAGTAACGCTGTTGTCTTTGTTGATGGTAACCACAATAGTGTCGCAAAAACCCGCGAGGGCCTCATCAATACTGTTATCCACCACTTCGTTAATGAGGTGGTGCAGACCCCTGACGCCGACATCACCGATGTACATCGCAGGTCTTTTTCTTACCGCTTCAAGCCCTTTCAGTACGTTAATACTTGAGGCACTGTAGTCGCTCCCGTTTCCGTTCGGGATCCCGTTCTGTTCGCTCATTTTAAGTCCATTATTCCGGTTTTATCTTGAAAACTTTATTTGCTTAACTTTGTCACTTTTAAACCAGGTGTTCATCTTGTTGATCAGCAGCTCCTCGTTGAACTTGAGTTCATTCTTTAGAGAGGGGTTGTCAACTTTTATCGTGAGCACACCTTTGTCGTATTTATCGGGCAGCACGTGGCCTGCCAATTCCGGAAA
>RHKR01000449.1 GCA_008363265.1 Chlorobiota bacterium | reverse complement strand
GGATTCTCCGATATTCCGATAGAGGAGAGGTCTCCACTCGAGTTAACCCAGTACTTGTCAGATGAACTGGCGGCACTTCCTTTTGATTCGTTCAATCCCTCGTTCGATGTAACTCCCGCTGAGAATATCACCGGGATCATAACCGGGCAGGGGGTCTTCAGTTATCCATACAACTTCAGCTGATGCGCAGCGGCCTTGTCAGAACTGAGGCCATAGTCCTCTCCAAACTGAAATACAGCGATTCGAGCAATATCGTCTCATTTTACACCCGTCAGCGGGGAAAGATAAGCGGACTGATGAAGGGCGCGAGAAGCATAAAATCAAAATCGGGTCTTGCCACGGATGTCCTGAACATCGTCGAGCTGTTCTATTATGAAAAAGAGGGAAGAGAGCTCTACACGATAAATTCAGCGGAACTTGTCTATCATCCGGCGGCGGTACTCACCGATCTTGTGGCACTTGCCTGCGCCACTTCGGTCGCGGAATTGCTGAAAGAACTTACCGTGCCCCATGAGGAAAATGAGCGCCTTTACAGAGGATCGGACAAAATGATCAGACTGATGGATTCGCCCGGTGCAGACCCGCTGACGCTCCTTCTCCGTTACTTCTTCTTCATTCTCGAAGAGTCAGGCGTAGGAATTCACTTTGAAAGTTGCGCCGCATGCGGCAGTGCGATAACGGAATTGGAGCAGGTGAGGTTCGACTCAGGTTACGGAATTCTCTGCGGAAACTGTGCCCTGGAAAAGAGAAGGGGTATAAAAATTTCCATGGAACTTTACGGTCTGATCAACTGTCTAATAACCGGTAAAAGGTACGAAAATGGTGACCCAAAGCTTAAAACAGATCTATTGGGAATTCTTGAAACCTACACAAGAACCCATTTTGAAACTTTTAAAGGCCTGAAAGCATTAAGAATATTAGGAGACTTATAGATAATTACTTACTCATTGCTTATCTATTCAACAAACAGTTAGGATTGTAAAATGAGAGGAAAGAGCATTCTTGGGGCCGCGGCCCTCGTAGTTCTCGGTATTTTGTTCGGAGCAGTTCTTGTCTCCGGTTTTGGCTGGGTTAAACCCGGTCTCGCCGATGTAAAACTCGGTGCAGACAGGGCTCCCGTTATGCCTAACGCCGAGTTGAACAATTTCAGTCAGGCATTCATTGAAGTTTCAGAAAAGGTTACTCCCTCGATCGTTCAGATCAATGTGGTGGCCGAATCAAAAGGGAACAAGGGATTTGATTTCTTCCCCTTTGATTTTGACGGCGGTTCCAAGGAAACTGAAGGATCAGGAAGTGGCATCATTATAAGCAACGATGGCTATATCCTTACTAACAATCACGTTATTGAGAACGCCAAACGCGTTGAAGTGATACTTAACGACAGAAGAAAATTTGAAGCCAAGGTTATCGGTACCGACCCCCTCACCGACCTTGGAGTTATCAAGATAAACGCTTCGAATCTGAACGCGGCATACCTCGGAAACAGTGATGATCTGAAGGTTGGACAGTGGGTGATGGCGATCGGAAATCCCCTTTCCCTTTCCTCCACAGTTACGGCCGGGATCATCAGCGCCCTTAACCGGGGTCAGCTAAGACTGATCAACGACAGCTATGGCGTGGAGAATTTCATTCAGACCGATGCGGTTATCAACCCCGGAAACAGCGGCGGCGCATTGGTTGACCTGAACGGTGCGGTAATTGGTGTTAACACTGCTATTGCCACAAGAACAGGTACTTACATCGGATACGGTTTCGCCATTCCGATCAATCTTGCTCAGAATGTGGCGAGGGACCTCATCGCCAACGGCAAAGTCAGCCGTGGATACATCGGCGTTCAGATCCGCGAAGTGGATGCGGCTCTTGCCAAATCACTTGGACTCGATAAACCCAGCGGCGTGATCATCGAGAAGATCGTTGAAGGCGGTTCTGCTTCGGATGCCGATGTGAAAAAAGGCGACGTTATCCTGAAGATCGACAACAGGGAAGTGAACGCGCCCAATACACTGCAGAGCTATGTGGCGGGTAAATCAGCCGGATCAAAAGTGATTCTCACTCTGTGGAGGGATGGCAAACAGATCGAAAGAACTGTAACTCTTAAACCCCGTGATGATGACAACACAGTTGCCAAGAATGAGAAAGAAACCCCTGAAAAAGAGGAAGAAACTGCCGCTGACCAGATAAAACTCGAGTCGATCGGTCTTACCATCAGAAATCTGAAGGCGAACGAACTGAAGCAGTACAAGATCGACAACGGTGTCCTGATAGCTGATGTGAAGCCTTACAGCCTTGCCTATGATCAGGGCCTCGGAAGGGGACTCGTGATCACCAAAGCCGACAGAAAAGAAGTAGGCAGTGTGGCTGATCTCCAGAAGATCATCAGCAACAACAAAGGTAAAGCTGTCCTTCTTGAAGTTTCTGACAATCAGGGTAACTCAAGATTCGTCGGACTTGAGATACCTGACTAACCCACGGACTCAAATCATATTTGAAAATGCCGGTCTTCACCGGCATTTTTTTTATTTTTGGCTACACTAATTTGGAAATTATGTCACAGATACGCTATTTAACGGCGGGTGAATCGCACGGTCAGGCACTGGTTCTGATCGTCGAGGGATTCCCCGCGAATCTTGAGATCAGTATTGATGAGATAAACCGCGAACTCGCCCGAAGGCAGGGCGGCTACGGTCGCGGCGGAAGAATGAAAATTGAGAAGGACACCGCTGAAGTGCTGGCGGGGATCAGGTTCGGCAAGACCACCGGTTCGCCAATTTCTATAATTGTTAAAAACAGGGATTGGGAGAACTGGGGCCCTAAGATGTCGGTCACCCCGGTTGATGAAGAGATCGAAAAGATCACCATACCGAGACCGGGGCAT
>RHKR01000448.1 GCA_008363265.1 Chlorobiota bacterium | reverse complement strand
GGGAACCCGCGACCTGATGATCAACCTCTTCACTTCGATCGTGAACGACTCCCTCCCCACCGATGAAAGCCTCCGGCTGGCAAAACTTACCCTCATCAGGAAAGGAACCACCCCGTATATCTGGTCGCCATTCGTTGTCTTTGGGGATTGATCCGCCTATGGTAAGTAGTGAGTGATGAGTAGCGAGTAGCGAGGTATTTGATTAAACCGCTAAAGATTTTCGATAAATAAGGCTGCCCCTTTCGAGACAGCCTTGATAATTCATCATCCTGGTGTGGGCTTTTCAAACATCAGTCCGCCGCGATAGTGCCATATGCCGATTCGTCCGTGATGTGTGACCGTGACCTTATATATGTATTACCGGGTCACAGGTCACCTGTTTAAATATATCTATGGGAATATTGGGATGTATATATATATAGGCACTTTTCCCATTCCCACATCATTTGTAGCCCCAGGATTCTACCGCAACCGGGAATATTAAGGAGACAAAAAAACCGCCCCGATAGAGGCGGTTTTGAATAACATTTAACTCCGCCGCAGGCGGACATGACTTCAAACAGGAACTTCACAGTTCACAGTTCACAGTTCACACTTCATCAACAGTCATAATACATTTCGAACTCATACGGATGAGGTCTGAGAGCCATCGGCTTCACTTCCCTGTCCATCTTGTAGTTGATCCATGTTTCGATGACATCCTTGGTGAAGACATCGCCGCGGGTGAGATAATCGTGATCCTCGGCGAGGGCCTGAAGTGCTGCCTCGAGTGAACCGGGGGTTGACGGAACATCCTTCAGCTCTTCGGGTGACATGTCGTAGATATCCTTGTCGAGCGGCTCACCGGGATCAATCCGGTTGATTATGCCATCAAGACCGGCCATCAGAATCGCGGCGAAACCGAGGTACGGGTTGCCTGAAGGATCAGGGCATCTGAACTCGACCCTCTTCGCCTTTGGCGACATGTTGTACATCGGGATCCTGATCGACGCGCTTCTGTTCCTCTGCGAGTAGGCAAGGTTCACGGGTGCTTCAAACCCGGGGACGAGCCGTTTGTAGCTGTTGGTTGTCGGGTTGGTGAAGGCCAGAAGTGAAGGGGCGTGTTTCAGGAGGCCGCCGATGAAATAGAGCGCCATTTCACTAAGTCCTGCGTAGCCGTTCCCGGCGAAAAGTGGTTCGTTGTTCTTCCAGAGGCTTACATGAACATGCATGCCGCTGCCGTTGTCGCCATAGATCGGCTTCGGCATGTAGGTAACCGTTTTGTTGTCGAGCGTGGCGGTGTTTTTAACCACATACTTGAACAGGAGGAGCTGATCAGCCGCCTTAAGAAGGGGTTTGAACTTCATATCGATCTCGCACTGACCACCGCTGGCCACCTCGTGGTGCTGCGCTTCAACTTCGATACCGACATTTACCAGGTTCCGCACCATCTCATTTCTGAGGTCCATAAGCTTGTCGGTTGGCGGTACGGGGAAGTAACCCTCTTTGTACCGGGTTTTATAGGCGAGGTTGGGATTCTCCTGGCGGCCCGAGTTCCATTTTCCTTCGATCGAGTCAACTTCGAAATAACTGAAGTTGCTCCCCACTTCAAACCTCACATCGTCGAAAACGAAAAATTCGGCTTCAGGTCCGTAGAAGGCAGTGTCGGCAATACCGGTGGATTTAAGGAAGTCAACTGCCTTGTTCGCGATGTAGCGGGGGCAGCGGGAGTACTTCTCCCGGGTGGCCGGCTCGTAAACATCGCAGATAAGACTGATGGTCGGCGCCTTGATGAACGGATCGAGGAACATGGTTGATGGATCGGGGAGAATAAGCATATCCGACTCATTTATCCTCTTCCATCCCCTTAATGACGATCCGTCGAAGCCGAACCCCGTGTCAAAAGATTTTGCGTCAAACTCCTGCATCGGGATGGTGACATGCTGCCACTGCCCCGGGAAGTCCATGAATTTTAAGTCAACGAACTCTATATGATTCTCTTTCGCGAAGGAAAGGATCTTCTCGATCTGTGCTGATCTGTCGCTCATAGTAACTGTACCTGTTTTTGATTAAATAAAAGAGTTATAAACTGATCTTGGTCGTCTCTTTCAGGGTGGAAAGGACAAATGAAGTGCGGGTTGAGAGCACGCCGGGCCACTGCTGCACTTCGGCAAGTAATTTCTCGAGGGCCAGCGAGTTCTTCACCACTGCCTTGAGGATGTGGCTCCCCTCACCGAGTATCGAGTGGCACTCGAGGATGTGGGGGTGCGCCATGGCGTTCTCGACCAGGTGCTCATACTGCGAAGATGACTCGGAGATCACCGTGATAAAAACCATTATATCGTAACCGAATTTCTTCCGGTCGATCTTTGTGTAGTAGCCCTGAATTATCCCCTTGTCCTCAAGCTTGTGCAAACGGTCGCTGATCGAGGGGATCGACATGCCGAAAACCTCCGCGAGCTGGCTGCGGCTCGTCTTCGCGTTGTCCTGAAGGATGTTCAGTGCTTTTATATCAATATCATCAAGGTTATGGGACATAATGCTTAACTATTTAAGGAATTTCTAAAATGATTGCCTTAAATATACAGCTATATTGAAATAAGTACCAAATATTTTTAGGCAGAAAGAGCTTAAACTCTTATTTTCTCAGGTATTCTTACTTACAAAGCATCATTTTTATGGTTTTTGTGTATCCTCCGGAATTAAGCCTGAAAAAGTAGATACCTGACGGGAGTGCCCCGGCGTTGAATTCGAGGCGGTGCCTGCCTGCTTCAACCTCACTTTTTAGAAGTGTCTCCACTTCATTTCCGAGGATATCGTACACTATACCTGTGGTGAAACCCGGATTCAGAAGGTCAAACAAAATCGTGGTGACGGGGTTGAAGGGATTAGGATA
>RHKR01000447.1 GCA_008363265.1 Chlorobiota bacterium | reverse complement strand
ATAATCGTTTGAATTAGAATCACAAATGTTGTAATTCTCTGTTGGCCATCAACAATGTAGTACGCATTGTAACTTCTTTCATCGATGAGCCACTTCTCTTCATTCCAATTCATCCAAATCGAATCCTGTACTTTGCGTAATGACAAAACACCAGTATAGTGATTTCGATCCTGTTGCAGGTTGATCAAGTCTTCCCAAAACTCAATTAATTGTTTCTGTGTCCATGCATATCCTCGTTGATAATCGGGTATGCGAAAAATTCTGTTCTTAAATACTTCCTGTAGAGATTGAAGGTCACGCATCTGTTTATTTTCCGCTAAAAATATTTTGTTGAATAATGAAATGTTAAAATATGCAAAATCAAGAAAAAATAATAATATTTTAACGATTCCTGATCATAGCTATAGGATCAAATAAACGATAGATGTGTTTTTCTCGCTGCATGAGGCAGATACACACGGATTTTACAGATTCACGCGGAAAACCAATAGCACAACGCTTTAGCGTTGTGGCACAGGGGATAAATAAATATACAGCCCTTCAGGGCCGCAATTTAAATCGGCCCTAAAGGGCATTTTGGGGGAGAGAAAACCTCGAATACAAGCCTAAAGGCTTGTTCTATTTTCTTATGGGTTATCAGGAGACCCCAAAAACAAACCTAAAGGCCTGTTGTATTGGGTACCCCAAACCGCTGTATGCAGATCAGACTACGGATTCATCCTTCAGCCTTCATCCTTCATCCCACAGCCTTAAAACAATCCCTCCACCGAAAGATATCTCTCACCTGTGTCGTAATTAAATGTGAGGATTCGTGAGCCTTTCGGTATTTCGGGGAGTTTTTTGGCGATCGCGGCGAGTGATGCACCGGAGGACACACCGATAAAAAGGGCTTCTTCCTTGGCGGCCCGCTGGGCATAGGTGTAGGCATCATCCTTACCGACCTGGATCACTCCATCCAGTATGGGAAAGTTGAGGATCTTCGGCACAAAGCCGGCACCAATTCCTTGAAGCGGGTGGGGAGACGGCGAGCCACCCGAAAGAACGGGGGAGAGCTCGGGCTCAACCGCAAAGACCTTCAGGTTGGGGAATTTCTCTTTCAGTATCTCTGCCACGCCGGTGATATGTCCGCCGGTGCCGACGCCGGTGATTATGTAATCGAGACCGTCGGGGAAGTCGTTAAGGATCTCAAGAGCAGTGGTTCTGCGGTGAACGTCGCTGTTGGCTTCATTCTCGAACTGCTGAGGCATCCACGCACCGGGGGTTGAGGCAACCAGCTCGGTTGCTTTCTCGATCGCCCCTTTCATCCCTTTTTCGCGGGGGGTGAGTTCGAATTTCGCGCCGTAAGCTGACATTATCTTTCTCCGCTCAACCGACATCGATTCGGGCATCACGAGGATCAGTTCATAACCCTTAACCGCGGCAACCATGGCCAGACCGATACCTGTGTTACCCGAGGTCGGCTCAATTATAACGCCTCCGTGTTTGAGGGTACCTTTCTTTTCGGCATCTTCAATCATCGCGAGGGCGATCCTGTCTTTAATGCTTCCGCCGGGGTTTGCTTTTTCAAGTTTCATCCAGACCTCGTGGTCGCTGCCGAAAAGTCTGTTCAGCTTCACATGTGGTGTGTTTCCAATCGTCTCGAGGATATTGTTGTATCTCATTGTTTCTTCTCCATAATTATCGTTATCAAATTACAAAATCAAGTGCCGGTTCGTGCTTGCCGTTATACTTCAGCCGCACTTCACTTTTATGGAGCACAACTGAATCCGGCGGAACAGATTCGGTCACCCACGCGTTGCCGCCGACCACGCTGTTGCGGCCGATCACGGTGCTGCCGCCGAGGATAACCGCCTGGGCATATATAATCACATCATCTTCGATCGTCGGGTGGCGTTTGGTGCTGGCCATCGTTTTGTCCACGCTCATCGCGCCGAGGGTTACACCCTGATATACCTTCACGCGGTCGCCGATCACTGTGGTCTCTCCGATCACGATGCCCGTGCCATGGTCGATGCAGAAAGATTCACCGATCTCCGCGCCGGGGTGGATGTCGATTCCGGTCCGCTCGTGCGCAAACTCTGAAAGTATTCTCGGTATCACGGGTACACCGAGCAGATAAAGTTCGTGAGCAACACGGTAGAAAATGATCGCGAGGAACCCAGGGTAGGCGAGGATCACCTCATCTTCATTCTTCGCGGCAGGGTCACCCTCGAAGATCGCACGGGAGTCGAGGTCGAGTTTCCGCATTATCTCCGGAAGTGCCGCCGTGAAATTTTTGATCACCAGCTCAACTTCCGCTTTCTCATCGATCAGTGAAGAAATTATCTTCCGCAGATCGTGCAGCAGCAGAATTGTAGCCGACTCTATCTCCTCAACCCGCTCAAAAGCCTTATCGGCGTATTGCGGATAGGCGAGGCGAAGAAAGCCGGAGATGAACTTGCGCGTTTCATCTTTGAGGGGGAGCATGCACTGATGCTCTTCATATTTCTTAATTACCTGAGAGGCAAACTCTCTGATGGAATTGTTCATGTTTATCGTATGTTTTGTCCGGATCGGACGGTTTCTGGAAAATGTAAAGGGTACGGATTTGTTGATTTACTGTATTAACAGCAACAACAGAGGCGACAACAACAATGATTGCCGAAAGAAGGGGTGAAACTTTTTATGGTTGCTTCGGGGGTGGTGTTTTGTGTTTTGTTCAAGTTTGTATGCTTGGTATTTAGTGTTGTAACATCTGAGTGGTTTTCATAGTTCCCGATTTTACATTATAAGTCGTAAACCACCACAGAGCACACAGAGTGTGCAGGCCACCACAGAGCCCACTGAGTCCGCCGCGGCGGAACAGAGAAGTTTTTTGGGGACGCGGATACACACTGATTAAACAGATGGACGCGGAATGAGTAATTAACATTATACCCAGGCATTTTGAAATTATCAGGAAAATAAATCTGCGATAATCCGTAAAACCCGCGTTCATCCGCGTGCTATTCCCCCCTCTCAGTGTGCTCTGTGTGCCCGGTGGTGAATCAAACTTTACCTTACCATTTTTTGAAGATGAAGAACGCCGCCAGCACTATCAAAGCGAAGCCAACGAGGTAATTCCAAGTGAATTCTTCCTTCAGGTAAAACACCGAAAAAAGCGCGAAGATCACCAGCGTTATGACCTCCTGGATGGTTTTGAGTTCCGCCGCGCTGAACTGACCGTGTCCCATCCGGTTTGCAGGTACCTGAAAAATATATTCGAAGAACGCGATGCCCCAACTGGCGAGGATCACGACCCACAGCGTTTTATCCTTGTGCTTTAGATGCCCGTACCAGGCGAATGTCATAAAAATATTGGAGATGGTCAGGAGAACTACTGTTGTCATTTAATGTTAGGGGATTTCCTTTTATGTTTGTTAATGCTTATTCAATTCCTAAAATTAGCAATGGTACCGGTGGGTTACTTCGGCCATGTCTTAAGAGGTTGTAAACTTCACCCTCGTAATAAGCTACTCCACTGCTCATCCGGGATTGCATCTTTTTCGTTGGGAGAATTTCTACCCCTAGGTTAATAATTCCTCCTGAATAGAATAATAAATGTTTCACAAATAGATCAAAAGCTACGAATACATACTTCCCGAATTGGACTTCTACTGCTACTCCATCTTTTACGAAATCAGTCTGCTTGTATGAATGGATTGGTTCGTTGACGCCTGATTCAATTAAGAATTGTTTTTGTGCAGTATATGGCAATTCGAGCAGTTTCGGCAGTTGTAACCTGTCAGTGGTCACATAATATTGATATCTTTTTTCAAACCAATTTAAAGCTTTAAAGTTTTTCTCAAATTCCTTATTTAGTTGTTTGGGGGCAAAGAGCATTTTGCCCTTCATTGTCTTCTCTTCGCTCACCTTGCTTAAAAAGTTTGTAGCATCTATCTGAGAGATCACCTCAATGATTTCCTCGTACAGGTTTTTATGGTGTACGATCAGATATTCTTCACCGTTCAAATGTGAATACTTTTGTGCAATTTTCATAGTTTTAACTCCTCCACTCAGTTGGAATCTTGGCAATCTTGTCATTTTCTGAAGGAACATGAATGGGTTTGCCAATTGGTCTTAACCTGAGTTCACCTTCTTTGAGTTTTTCCACGCGGTCTTGAGCAGCCTGACAATACTCTTTTTCTTTATCAATTGATACCGCCTGACGATTATTCTTTAATGCAGCGATAAGTGTGCTTCCCACACCTCCGTAGGGGTCAAGAACCCACCCATATTCATTTGTTAGTGCAAGAACACATCTTTCAACGAGTTCTACCGGGAACTGGCAAGGATGAACAGTTTTCTCGGGATGATTGGATTTAACATTTGGGATATCCCACATCAGAGAGTCCCAATCATCGCTAATGATCTCCCAGATATCACTTGGATTTTTGCCCAATGGATTACCGGAAGGCATACCCTTGTTAGGACCCTTAAAATGTCTCTTACCCGGATACTTTGCCGGCACTCTTACGGCATCAAGATTGAAAATGTAGTCATCCGATTTCGTGAACCAAAGTATGGTTTCATAGCGACCACTGAACCGTTTAGAGGCATGCAATCCATGTCCAAAATGCCAGATTATCCGGTTACGCAGTTTCAGCCCGTACTTCTTGAATATCTGATAGTAGTAGATATCGAGCGGGAAAACTTCCCCCTTATCAACATAATTGCCGACTTGCCAACAAAGACTACCGCGTTCATCCAAAACACGAACCAATTCGGCAATTACAGTTTCCTGTGTGGCGAGATATTCCTCAATGCCGGTTTTGATTTCGTATGACTTCCCGATGTTGTAGGGGGGTGAAGTTATGATAAGTTCAAACTTATCATTCGGGACTTGTTTTAGATATTCCAGACTGTCCCGGTTTACGATTGAATACTGAAGGGCAGGGTCAATATATTCAAACAATGGTTCGCTGACTTTGTTAATATCATCCATTTGAAGACTCAGAGGTAACTAAAATGATCAAAAAATTCTGTACTCAAATATACTAAGAATCAAGGAACCTCCCGGCAACCTCAAGATGCCCCTTCAGTTTCTCCCGGTCCATTCTCTGAAGAAGGTTAACCACCATGCTCATTCTCTGGTTTTGTTTCAGGGTGTTGAAGTGGCGGTGGATGAACGACCAGTAAAGCCCGTCCCAAACGGGGCACCAGTTCCCTTTGGAGTAGTTGCTCATTTTCAGAATATAGTTTGAGCCGGAGATGTAGGGCTTTGTGGTTATCA
>RHKR01000446.1 GCA_008363265.1 Chlorobiota bacterium | reverse complement strand
GAGCAGTACCCGGGAGGAAGCCGGGAACATCAACGAATGTCACAACCGGAATGTTGAAAGCATCGCAGAATCTTACGAATCTGGCTGCTTTTCTGGATGAATTAATGTCAAGAACACCGGCAATGTAGTTCGGCTGATTTGCAACAATACCCACGGGCATGCCGTTAAAACGGGCAAAACCGATAACAATGTTCGGAGCATAGTGACGCTGCACTTCAACAAATTCGTTGTAGTCGGTTACGGCGTGGATCACATCCCTTACATCGTATGGAACTGCCGGGTTATCCGGTATTATCGAATTAAGCTGGTCTTCGAGCCTGTCGATCGGGTCATCGCACGGGGCAAGTGGGGGATCTTCAAGGTTGTTCTGAGGCAGGAAGCTCAGGAGCTTTCTGATAAGCATGATGCCCTCTTCCTCATCTTCTGCGATGAAGTGGCTTACGCCCGACTTCGAACCGTGAACATAAGCACCACCGAGCTGCTCTTCATCAACATCTTCACCTGTAACGGTCTTCACGACCTTCGGACCGGTAACGAACATGTAACTGGTGTCGCGGGACATCAGAATAAAATCGGTAAGGGCAGGCGAGTAAACTGCGCCCCCGGCACATGGACCAAAGATCGCGGAGATCTGAGGGATAACACCCGAGGCAAGAATGTTGCGCTCAAAAATTTCAGCGTAACCGCCAAGTGACTTAACACCTTCCTGGATTCGCGCACCACCTGAGTCGTTGATACCGATAACGGGAGCTCCCACCTTGAGGGCTTTGTCCATAACTTTACAGATCTTTTCAGCATACATTTCTGAGAGTGAACCACCGAAAACCGTAAAATCCTGCGAGAAGACATATACAAGTCGTCCATCGATCGTGCCATAACCGGTAACAACACCATCAGAGAGGTACTGTTGCTGATCGAGGCCAAAGTCGATACAACGATGAGAAACGAACATGTCAAATTCTTCAAAACTACCGGGATCAAGGAGCATGTCGATTCTCTCCCTCGCGGTCATTTTACCTTTTTTATGCTGTGCTTCAATTCTTTTCTCTCCGCCACCCATACGGGCTTGCTTGCTTTCTCTTCCATAACTATTTTTCCTGGGTTCCGGGTCAGTTTTCAGGGTGTTCGCACAGTTCTGTGAGAACGCCGAGTGTTGATTTGGGATGAAGGAAGGCGATGTTAAGGCCTTCTGCCCCTTTACGGGGTTGTTTGTCTATGAGTGAAACTCCTTTTTCGGCAGCATCATCGAGGCACTCCTGCAAACCCTTCGCTGCAAAAGCGATGTGATGGATTCCGGGTCCTTTCTTTTCGATGAATTTTGCGACGGGTCCGTCAGGGGAAGTGGATTCGAGGAGCTCTATTTTGGTCTGCCCTATTTGAAAAAAGGCGGTCTTTACTTTTTGATCTGCTACTTCTTCAATTTTGTAGCATTTTAGTCCCAATACACCTTCGTAATAGGCAATTGCTTCTTCCATATTTGCAACTGCTATACCGATGTGTTCTATATGTGTCAGATTCATTTTTCTTCCAAAATATAATAAATCGAGTTATAAAACTTCGGTAATTTCTAACACTAAAACAAATTTTAAAACAAAAAAAAGCTGCCCCGAATTTCTTCGAAGCAGCTTTTTTTCTAAATGTTAAATATTAGGTTAAATGTTATATGGGGCAAACACCATTTAACTTCACCCCACAACTTATATAAACCAGCTCACATTTCACATTTCACATTTCACATTTACTTGATCAGCACCATCCTCTTCGTTTCAACGAATGAGCCTGAAACGAGACGGTAGAAATAAATTCCACTGGGAAGCCTTGAGGCGTCAAACTGGACTGTGTGGCTGCCGGCTTCTGTGAAACCATCAACCAGATCAGCGACTTTTTCGCCGAGGCTGTTGTAAACCTTTAAGTCAACATTTCCGGCAACGGGTATCGCGAAACGAATAACGGTTGAAGGATTGAACGGGTTCGGATAGTTCTGCGAGAGTGAATATGTACCCGGAACTTCGCTTTCACCCTTCACTCCGATCGAGGTGACAGGTGAGTTGTTCACATAAATACCGCCGTTCGAAGTGAAGGCAAGGAGAGCACCATTGGTTGGATTGATGACCACAGCAGAGACCTCAATTCCACCCATGCCCATGTAATTCCAGTTGTCATCCTGGCTGTCCATCACACCAGAGGTGAGGCTGTAAACACCCTGACCCCATCCGCTTACAAACACATGGTTCTGCGGATCGGTCGTGATCGAGTAGATGTGCGTGGCTGCAAGCCCGTTGTTTATGGAGTACCAGTTCGCACCGTTATTGATCGATCTGAAAACACCTCCACCGTATGTACCGGCATAGATTTTACCGTTTGCACTCTGACCCAATGACCAGATGAACGGATAGGTCATCGATGTCTTTATCCATGTGGCACCGTTATCGACCGATTTATAAAGACCTGTGTTGAAGGTACCGGCGTAAAGATCACCATTGGCTGCAGTGAGCATCGCAGTAACCGCGGCATTTCCGAGTCCGGCAGAAACCTGTGACCAGCTCGTTCCGTTGTCGGTTGACTTGAACACTCCTTCACCCCATGTACCGGCATATACAACGCCATTTTTAAGTGTGAGTGCTCTTACGTCTTTGCCGGTGAGGTTTGTTGCCGACCATGTTGAACCGTTATTGGTCGATCTGTAAACGCCGAGTTCAGTGGAAGCGAAGATATTATTTCCCGTCACTTCAATATCCCAGATGTAAGCGACATTCATGTCAGGGTTGATCCTGTTCCAGTTCTCACCGCTGTCGGTCGATCTAAGGATCTTGCCGCCCCAGGTACCCGCGAGTATGCTGTTTGAATTCTCATACAAGGTAACCCAAACCATGTCGGTGAGACCCGAAGGCTGAGCAGGCTGCCAGTTAACATTGCCTGTCTGACCGGGATCGCCGTAACCCGCAAGAGTGAGATTCACTTCCGCATAGTTGTCTGTGGTATCAGGATCGTTTTGGTCAAGTTCCATCACCTCAGCCGAGTTCAGGATATCCCTGGTTACTGGGAGAGTGCCGTTAAAATAGTTTGTCTGATCCGGCGCACAGTTGAACTGGCCTGATCCGTACATCTCGCGTACGATAACCTGACCGTTGATCACGCCCGATGGGAACTCAAGGTGTGCCTTTGGCGCGAGGATTGAACCCCTGACATCGATGTGTGAGATGTAGAGATCGAGAGCGTCGTGGAAATTGTAGAGCACGTTGCTGTGGGCTGTACCGTTGATGATAACATCACCCGACCATTTTACATTCGCTGAATCAACATTTATCAGCACTACTGATCCGTTCGGGACACTTACCATGAAATTGGTACATGAAGAAAGTCTGTTGCCTGAAATGTTGAAAACGTTCAGGAACGGATTTGTACCCGAGCACTGAATCCCGGAATTCTGGAATGTAATTGTTCCGGTCGTCTGATAGGTCGAAAGTGAAGCAGCAAGTGAGCGGAGGTAAGCGCCTGCAGCTATGAAGTTCATCACGCTGTCTTTACGCACGGTTCCGTCAATTACGGAAACCTGATCGATCGGAAGATTGGAAACACCGCCATAAACCACATTACCGCCGGTCACGAGACCGCTGATGAACTGGAGGTTGTTACCGACGATCAGTACATCCTCGGTTCCGCCGGATGCGGGAAGGAGATCACCCAGTGAGTAATTGGCGAAATAGGCGTTTCTTCCGACTGCAACTTTACCTTCGGAATCTGCTGATGGCTGAGTAAGGTCTTCAATAGCAAAAATGTTGAAATTCTTTGCGGGTCCCAGATCAAATGCCGCCTGGCTGACCGACTTTATCGATACTTTGCTTTGAAGGGTGAGCGTGGCTGTGGCACTCACACCAAGAGAGGATATGGTCCAAAGTCCGGTTGAAGTATCATAACTTCCTGTTGATACCGAATGTCCCTGATATACCAGAC
>RHKR01000445.1 GCA_008363265.1 Chlorobiota bacterium | reverse complement strand
TAGTTTCTGGAGGATGCCGGGTACAGGGCTCTCGTTTGTAACTGATTCCGTTTCCAAAGCCTTTGGTGTTTTGGGTGATATCAGGGTTTACACTTCCCAAACAGGAAGGGAATATCTGAAGACTCTCAGGGGTGTGGGTCCCGTTGAGTACCAGTACCGCGATCCCGCGGCGACGGGTGAAGTGTATGTTTACAACAAGGTTTACAAGATCATGGTTGACAGTGTGGTGGTTTACAGCAAGGATCAGAACAAGATATCACCCCTTTCAGTACTGCCGGCCGGCTTAAAGGTTTACCAGAATTTTCCAAATCCTGTTTCTTCCGGATCGCGGAACCAATTGGGTGAAACGGTGATCCGTTTTTACTCACCGGATGAGGGGGAGGCGGTACTGACTATCTTCACCGGGATAGGTGAGAGGGTACACCAACAGAAGATACGCGTTGTTGCCGCGAGTGAAAACCAATTCATTATTGGCGATCTGGATCTTCCCTCGGGTGTTTATATTTACCGTATCACGGTGGGTGATAAAACCCAGACGAAAAAGATGCTTGTGGTGAGATGAGAAACCATGGCACAGTTTTACCGGAATAATTTGATTATATTTGTTGAAGAGATCAATTTTACTTTAGAGTGAGTGATGAATCACAAGATCGATTCCGGTATCATTAACCGGAGCAGGTTGTACCGGCGTTCTAATTTCGCCCTTCACCTCAAATTGCTGATAACGCTGTTATTGGCATCCTCCGTCATCCACGCCCAGGCCACTGACTATTTCCCATTCAATCAAACCATGCGGTCTGTTTACTTCACCTATTATTATACAATATGGGGATTGAGCAGTTCAAGTTATGGATTGCATGTAGAGATGGGGATCGTGAAAGACACCCTCGCCGGAGGGAGAAGATATTACGCTTTCAGTGATGACATGCTTGTGAGTCAGGGACCTTCCAATCTTTCGTTTTACAGGATGGGGGAGGATATGAAGTTCTATTTCCTCTCTCCTCAGGGTGAGAAGCTGATGTTCGATTTCAGCGACACTTCGAAGATCACATACCAGGCTTATATCCCGGACATTACTGAACCCGTGGCGGTCACCCGGGAGCAGACGGTTAATGGAGTTGAGCTGAAATTCTCTTTTCGATATGTCAATCAAACCAGGTGGTTCAAATTCAGGAAAGGGCTTGGATTTTTTGCCCGTAATTTCTGGATCAGCAACGGGCGGGGTTATTCAGAGGAGGAGGTTTACCTTGCCGAATTTTTCATGACCGGTGCAGCAGGCGATACGATAAAATACACATCGAACAAAAAGCCTGAATTCAAGGAACAGAGTTACCAGTGGCTGAGTGACCGCGCGGTTAAACTGAGAACGGTAGTTAAGCATCTTTATTATCCTTACTACACTCTCGCTGGAGTAAAAGTACCGTATATTGAGAAGGTCAGTGTTGAATACCGCTACGCGCGTCCGAAGGACTCCACCGCGATACAGACAGTTACTTTGCAGAAATTAAACGACACTCTTTCGTTTGAGTTGGCACTTGATACCGTAAAACTTTGGCAGGGGTACTCATTTCTTTACCGCTTCAGGGCTACAACACGCGGAATTTATCCAACCAGCGCGGTTTATCCCGCCAATAACTCATATTACCGCGTAACCTACACGAATCCCGATACAGGATTCACCCTGATCCACCCTTTTACCGCGATCCGTTATGATAAATTCAAGGTGAAACCGGGAACTGACCCGGTTTTAGTAGGGGAGTATGAGTTGATCGTTTACGGTGACACCCTTGTTGCCGGCACTTCCTACAGGATATATCAGTTTGGCGGAAAGAGATATTACGCGAAACTCATCCCTGTGAGCGGGGCCTCGGAATACTATGAAAAAGAGGGCGGTAAATTGGTATTCGCGGGCAAAGATTCACTTCCGGCGTTTGCAAATAAAACCGGAAGGTTCCGGATGGGGGCTCTGGACTCCCTTTCATTCAGTTATGAGAGGATGAACCACACATATGGGGTGTCCGCCAATCTCAGACGATATGAACAGTCGAACGGGAATGAATTTGTAATGATCCTCCGGAATGTAGGGCCTGTCCAGTTTCAGGTGCATGCTGATTCATCCGCGCCCGGCGAGTATACACTTTACAAAACCAACAGGATCGTATACGGCGGCAAAGAGGTTTACGCCGATTTTGTGATCGTGAATCCGCCTGTGGTGGTAAAACCTAAAGGTATCAGGATCGATCAGAACTATCCCAATCCCGTTGTCCCGGGTTCATCAGGCTCCGGAAGTGGTGCCACGACGATAAGGTTTTACTCGGATCAGGATGCCATGGCAGAACTGCAATTTTTCACTACATCGGGGGAGCTCATCTACCACGCGTCAAAGGAGACAAAGGCTTTCGAGGAGAATTCCTTTGTTCTAAACGCGATCAACCTGCCCTCTGGTGTTTATATTTACCGGATCACAGTGGGTGACAAGACAGAGACGAAGAAGATGCTTGTGGTTAGATGAGAAACCATGCCGCGGTCCTGCTTCATTATTTTGATTATATTTGTTGGAGAGATCAATTTTACTTTAGAGTGAGTAATGAATAAGATGATCGATTCCGGAATAATTAACCGGAGCAGGTTGTACCGGTGTTCTAATTTCGCCCTTCACCTCAAATTGCTGATAGTGCTGTTATTGGCATCCTCCGTCATTTACGCCCAGGCCACGGACTATTTCCCTTTCAATCAAACCATGCGGTCTGTTTACTTCACCTATTATTATACGACATGGGGATCGAGCAGCACAAGCTATGGATTGCATGTAGAGATGGGGATCGTCAAAGATACCCTTGCCGGAATAAGAAGGTAGTGTTTGAGAATTACCAAACAGCCGAT
>RHKR01000444.1 GCA_008363265.1 Chlorobiota bacterium | reverse complement strand
TCAACGGTGTTTGCTACCCGGCCAATGTAGGCGATCTGGGTTATATCCCCTTCAATGCCCTGAAAGGCCATTGAGGTAAAATCGGTGGTAACCACTTCGCCTGAACTTTTCTTTATATCAGCCGTGAACGTAACCGGTGTAAAACTTTTCTTGAGAAAATCGCCCCTTGAATTCTCGGTTGCCAGACTCACAATACTGTTGTTCAACAGTTCTGTCCGCCTGATCCCAAGGTACTCCTCAACGACAGGATTCACATAACTAATAAAGCCTGTATTGTCGGTAACTATCAGAATATCCCTTGAATGCTCGAAAACAGTCCGCATCATCTGGAGTTGTTCTTCTTTTTCCAAAAGGCCGGTGATGTCTCTTACAATGTTGAAATGCGCTTCCGATCCCTCGTAGTTGAATGATATTTTACATATCTCAACCAGGATCAGTGATCCGTCCTTCTTCCTGTGGTTGAAGGGACCAACAAACTTGCCCTCCTCGTTCTTCGCTGAGTCTGCGATCGTTTGAATCTCTTCCGGGAGATACAGATCGGTCAGATCCATCTGGAGAAACTCCTGCCGGGAGTATCCGTAGATCAAGAGTGCAGCGTCGTTTACATCGAGGAATTTGAAGGACTCAAGATCGTAAACGAATACAGCATCAGGATTTTTGCTGACTATGAATTCGTACATTTTGTTTTTGAGCTTTAAAACAGTTTCAAGATTAAAATTATTGGAGTCGTCTAATATAACGTTATTATCTGATAATGTCTCTATTTTGGGCTTTTCTTCAACAAAAGGACGTGCAATTCCAAGAACTGCAACCAGATTTTCGTCCATGTCAAGCAACGGGATGTTCAAGATTTCGTGGGGAGTATCAACCGGTATTCCGCCGACCCTTTGAGTGACAAGTGAAGCGATCGAATTGCTGTCGCGAAGGAATTTAACAAATGAAGTGTTGAAATCGTGAACAAACTGAGGAATGAAGTTCTTTTCTGATCTCCCTTCCATCTGCCCGGTCTTCAAATTAAGAAAGGATGCAAACTTGTCGTTGACAAGAATATATTTCCCTTCTGAATCTTTCATCCAGAACATTTCATCGAGTGCGTTGGCGCTCGCCTGTATCCGGGTCTTCGCAATATAAGTGAATGGATAAGATGATTCAATCTCATTAATAAGTTCTGATAAAGCACTGCTTATCTTAAACTCATCAGAATCTCTTTTCGAGAATTTCAGATTGATCTTTTCTGATTGGCGGGAGACTGATTCCCTCAAATGGATGCAGGCATACAGATCACCGTCGTGATCTATTGTTGCCTTGGAAAAAGTGAAGTTCGTTTCCTGTCCATTCCGCAGGAAAAGGGTCAGAGGCCCGTTAAAGAGTGTTGTATCTTCAGCTGACAGAAGTGACTTCACTTTCGCAACCTCTGAAATCAGGAAGAGATCGGCGAAGGTTGTGTTGTGTTCTTTGATCCCAAGCATTTCACCTGCCGGACCGTTGTAAGAGACTAGTCTGCCACTCCCGTCAACAACTATTACAGGTGTTGAAAGACTGCGGACGAAACCAATGAGTATCTTTTCCGGCCCGGACCTGTCAGCCATCAGACCACCCTATCTTTTCTTCCGTTCATTCCGGATTATGGCTTTTGACGGACCTGAGACCGTCACAAAAACTTCGTTTGACGGTTTTGAAACATAACTCTGACGGCCTATCTTGATCCGGTAGTAGTATGTCCTGCCCTTTATTACGAGGGTATCATCATAGGCGGTCACATCCTGTGACAGAATTGCAATCGCCTGATAGGTACCCCCAACACCGTCTTTCCTTTCGACGATGTTTATCTCCTCCTGGTTGGAGTTGTCCTTCCAGGTCAGTTTCACCATTTTTTTCGCGACCGCGGGAGTATCCGCATAGACACCGACCAGGTTGGAGGCGGGAGTTAGATCGAAAGGCCAGGTTGTAACTGAAACTTCTTTTGAGAACCCTGAGTCAGCCTGAGCGATAACGCGGATCTTGTAATAATATGTGGCTCCGGCTGATAGCGTTCCTGAATTGTCGGTGTAGGTGGTCCTGTTGGCCGAAAGAGTCGCAATCGAACTCCAGAACGTTGAACTGGCAGCACGTCTCATCACATTAAGAAAGATAGCGTTGGTTGCCCTGTTTGTCCATGTGAGCTCCACTTCCCGGGTTCCCCACGGATTGGCCGCGAGCCCTGTGGGTCCCAGAACGCCGCTTCCGGTACCACCCTCGGAATTGATTATCATGCTGAAGGATGACTTCCCGATCTTATTATAACCTTTCAACTTGTAATAGTTGATCGTGGCCGGTTTGGGCAGAGGCAAAAGCCTGGTATTCCCCGAAACAGTTGTAAAAAGATAGAATGATGCATTATCGGTATTAACCTCACTCAGCCAGACTTCATAACCTTCCACAAGTTTTGAAGTGTCTTTCCATGAAAGGATGATGTCGGTCGCGCCTTCGGGTTCAATGATCTCCAAACCATATGGTGCAGAAGGCGGTGATTTTGATGTTACGACTGCAATCTTGCTCTTGACATCACTGTTGCTCGAGTTTCCGCCGAGATCGTACACTTTCAGATAGTAACTGAAGGATTTATCAACGAATGTTGCAGAGTCGAGATTCAGGGTCACCTTCGGTTTGTTACCGTTCTCTGCATTGAACGACCCGGCAAGTATCCCGTCGATGTACAATTCGACTTTAGCAATCCCCTGGTCATCGAATGCATCGTAGATGACCTCCTGGGGTCCGAGAATAATCGTATCGTTAGTGGTTGGTTTGTAGAGCGAAACCTGCGGTGGGATCGAATCGCTGCCGCCAACAGGCTCGATGCATGAAACCAACGTAACTTAATTTTTGTAGTCTATGTAATAAATTCTTGACTCTGACTCTTTAAGATCTTTGATCTTGAGCGTGAGTTTTTTTGTATCCCTGTCGACTGATGTCTCCGGGAGAGGAGTGTTGATTATTTCAGTTGAAAGTTTATATGTTTTGGGCATAAGTGTAAAATCCACAGGGATCAGCACTTCCTTCAAAGTCGTGTTTCCAACATTTGAAATAGCGATAACCATCCTGCTGCTGCCCCTGGCCTCAACTCTTAACTCAACCCTGTTCTTGTTTGTCCACCAGTTGTAAAGTACCGGCATGCTGGTGATCCAGACATCTTTTTCTTTTAAATACTTGAGAACATCCTT
>RHKR01000443.1 GCA_008363265.1 Chlorobiota bacterium | reverse complement strand
AACACAGTGCTCATGATAAGCGCGAAAGATTCACTCGCGTTGAAAGGTCTTGGACTCATTAAATGAAAAAATTACTCCTGATAACCCTGTTCCTTTTTTCATTTGCTTATGCTGATTCACTGCAGGTTTATTCATCGTTTTTCGGGGTTTACGGGAATTATTCCGACGGCGTAAACTCAAAGGCCGGGTCCGGTTATGTAACACTCGGGCTGAACTACCGCCACCACCTCACAGTGGGGTACGATTATCTCTATAAAGACGGCGGGTCGTGGAGTTACAAGCAGCAGACCGGTACTCTCGGCTCAACTCTGAACTTCGACCCTCTTTACATAAAGGCTTCCTACGGTCACATAAACGGGAAGTATGAAGACACCACCACATACACCTCGACCGATTACCTGAACATCTACAGCGGTGAACTTCTCTTCCGTACCGGCGCGCTTTACCTCGGCGCGGGTGCAAACTATGTTAACTTGAACGGCTTCGAGAACAGGGACATCGTGCAGGCCATCGGGCGGATCGACTATTATTATGGCTATATCTGGTACCTTTCGGTCAGACCGGTCTACACTTCTGTTAGGACTACGAACGCGGTCGGCAACACCACCGGAAAAAACAAGCGCGATCTTATCTCGGTCGGCTTCAGGTTCAACCATCTTCTAACCACGGGCTGGGTAGGGAAGATCGGCGGCTCGTTCGGCAAGAGGGCGTATTACTACGACAACGAACTTTTCACCATCTACAACCAGGATGAAACCCAGGAAATGATGCTTTCCGCGGGGATTGACTGGTACCCGGACTGGAACACTGTGGTAAATGTCGGCTTCCAGTACAACAAATTTGACGGTTACGAAGTAAATTATTTTATTGCGGGTGTAAAATTCAGCTGGTGAGCAAATAAAGATCCTCGTTACCGGCGCTGGTGGTTTTCTCGGGCAGAGGCTTGTACCTCTCCTCACGGAGCAACACACCGTTCACGCCGTTTATCATAATACCCCGTCATTCCCCGTGCCTCCCGGGTATTCGCTCGCGGATATCAGGGACCGCTCCGCCCTCGCGCGGATATTTGAGAATTTCAGCCCTGAAATGGTGCTTCACCTCGCGGGTATAACCGCTGTTTCTCACGCCCTCGCGCTCACTGAACAGGATGTTCACGATATAAATGTGACAGCGTCGGGTATTTTGGCAAAGCTTTCAAACGCCCAAGGCGCGAAGATCATCTATACCTCCACTGACCTCGTTTTTGACGGCAGCATTGGCGGCAACCTTAAGGAGGATTCCCCGACGCGACCACTTTCCCTTTACGCATCCACGAAACTCGCCGGCGAGAAGGCGGTCACCGAAAACACGGATAACTATCTAATTCTCCGGGTGGCTCTGATGTACGGATTTTCGAAGGGGAAGCTCAAGGCATTCTTCCAGGAAGCGTACAATAAAGTGAAAAGCGGTCACGAAGTGGTGCTGTTCCACGATCAGTACCGGTCGTCCCTCCTTGTGAACGATGGTGCCCGCATGCTTGTTGAACTGGTATCGAAGGAGCACGATCACAAAATGATCAACTTCGGTGCTGCCGAGCGGACTTCACGGGCTAATCTGTTCCAGAGGTTCGCAAGAAAGGCTGGTTTGGATGAGTCGCTGCTGGTGTTCAAGTCGTTCCGGGACACGCCCCACCTCCCGCAGGTAGAGGATGTCTCCCTTGATGTCGGCCGGCTTATGTCGGTGGGTATTACACCCAAATCTGTTGATGAGTCAGTAGAAGATATTGTTAACGAGATTAATTAACCACGAAGTTACAAAGAGCACGCAGATGCACGCAGATTATACGGATAAACGCGGAGTAATCATCTGCGAAAATCCGCTAAATCCGTGTGTATCTGCGGGCTTATTAACATTTCACTTCGCCGCGGCGAATCACATTTAAAAGAGATGAGTCCACAAGATCAATTAATGGGCGCCCACACATCCATACAGGGTGGTGTGAATGCCTCGATACCATTGGCAGAGAAGCTCGGCTTCACCGCCATGCAGATATTCACAAAAAACAACAACAGATGGAGTGCTCCGCCTCTGAAAGAAGAGGAGGCTGCCGCTTTCAGGGAGGGGATTGCCAAGTCGGGCATCAGGTTCGTGATGGCTCACGACTCATACCTGATCAACCTCGGCGCGCCTTCTGATGAGGCGTTCCAAAAATCGGTTGACGCCATGGTGGATGAACTCGAAAGATGTGAAATGCTGGGTATCCCACAGCTGAACTTTCACCCCGGGGCACACCTCGGTGAAGGAGAAGAGTTCGGAATCAGGAGGATCGCCCAGGCGCTTGATATTATTCACGACCGCACACCCGGCTTCAAAGTGAAGAGCATGATCGAGCTGACCGCGGGGCAGGGTTCAGCCATCGGCTACAAGTTTGAGCATGCCAGGGATATAATCGGACTGGTAAAGGAACAGGAAAGAATGTCGGTATGCATCGATACCGCGCATATCTTCGCGGCGGGGTATGATATAAAAGATCCGGAGAAATATGAGGGAGTAATTCAGGATTTCGACCGTATTATAGGTCTCGACCGTCTGCAGGCCTTCCACTTCAACGACAGCAAGAAACCCCTCGGCAGCCGCGTTGACCGCCACGATCACATCGGCGCGGGCTTCATCGGTCTCGAAGGTTTCCGCAACATCCTCAACGACAAAAGACTGCTGCACATCCCCAAAGTCCTCGAAACCCCAAAAGGGAAGGAACAGCTCGAAGACCTGGAAAACCTCCGCAGGCTAAGGGAGTTGATACTTTAGAGTCTCTTAGGTTTCAATATTTAAAGTGAAAATGTGGAGGGCATTGCGTTGTAGGTTCGGCCTTGCAGTTCCCTGCCTGTCTTGTTTTTTTGGACACCACC
>RHKR01000442.1 GCA_008363265.1 Chlorobiota bacterium | reverse complement strand
ATTGAGCTTCTTGTACATGGCACCGATGTTGTCGTAAACGCCGGCCATCCCCACATTATCGTTCTGAGCCCCGTAAAGTTCGAGGGCTTTATTGAAGTATTCAAGGGCCTTTTCAGGATCACCCTGTTTCGAGTACAGACTCCCAAGTTTATCATAGGAAAATGCCTGATCAGCCTTGTTTCCCGTTTTTTCACGGTACTCGATCGATTTGTTGTGGCAGGCTATGGCTTTCTGGAAATTTCCCAGGTTCCACTCCGCCTGTGCGATGTTCGACTGGCAGAGCCCGGCGTTATCGTAGTCCTCCATCTCAAGATACTTGTTGTAACTCTTCTCATAGAAGTCGATGGCTCTTACATAATCACTCAACTCAAAGAGCATGTAAGCCATATCATACAGGGCCTGAGCCTCCCTGCTTTTGTTCAAGTTGGCAATCGCGAGATCATAAACACGCTGATAAATCTCGAACGCTCTCTGGTAGTCACCCATCTTCGAGTAGACATCCGCGATGTTCCTCAAGACGGTTAGTTTGTCGCCTGAGGAAGAATTGCTCTTCGACGAGTCATACGCCGCGAGAGCCAGTTCGTAGAACTCAACCGACTCTTTGTATTTGTCCATTCCCGCCAGCGAGTATGCCTTGCCCCAGTAACTGCCGCCGATCCTCTCCCACATCCAGTCGGAGGGGTCCCTTTTTACCATCGCCAGCCTGTATGCCAGACAAGTGTCGTAGTATGCTATCGATTTCTCATACTGCTCCATATCGGAGTAGAGAATACCAAGATTGTGCTGGTTTGAGGAGACATATGCCGAGTCGTCAAGTTTTCTCGCGTGTTCGAGGCTCCGGTGATACGCGTATTCCGTTCCGGGGAAGTCCTCTATCTGCTTCAAATAAAGCCCCCTTGAAAGCCAGGCTCTTTTGATCTTTTCGGTGTTCTGCAACCAGTCTGCAAATGTTGCGGCAGCGAGTGAAAATTTATTCGACTTCTCGAGCTCACCAATTGGATAGAGCTCGTCAGAAGAATCGGCGAATTTACCTGTGATATCGTAATCGGAAATCGAAACGCTGTCAATTTCAAATATCCTGCGAAGATCTTTCTCATCCTTCGCGTTCAGAACAGCCTTGCCAAGTTTTGTCTGCCCGGCGATCGCTTCACCCGAGACCCATGAGAAGTACGACTCGATGAACTGGAAACTAAGTCCGAGATATTTCGCAGGAAAATCCTTCACGAACATCAGGAACTCTTCCGCGTTCTGAAGATTCGATTTTCTGATGGCTTCATTTAACGCAAGCCCCTTGAATGAGCCTGATTTCGCCGGTCCGTAGCTTACCGGATCATCCTTGGCAATTCCGTCTATGAGTGTGTATAGCGATTTGTAGTCATCAAGCAGTATCTGCAAGATTTTGCCATCTATGGCCGGATCGGCAAGTTTGCTGAGCATGTTAAAAGTATAGATCGTCTCGTTGTCATACTTGCGAAAATTTATATCAGACTTCGCCACATCCAGCAACGGCGAAGTGTAGCCTGCCGGTACTGTAACAGGGATATAGGCATGATCTACGATCAGTAAATGCTTTTGAGGGTTCTCTGGATAGAACAGTCTGGCACCCACGTAAGCGGAATAATTGCCGGTTTCGATCACCTTCCCCCGTGCGAGATGATAAACGTCATGCTCCGGAAGTTCCGGATACACACCCGCCCAAAGATTGACTTCTGCACCAGGAACAATATTGTCGAATGCCCCGCCGTGCACTCTGACCACTACCGAATCGGGAGTTATGTATTTAACCTCCTCGATCGAGAAAACCTTTATCATCTCCCTGCCTCCGGCGGTTTTCCAGAGTCCGGCATATTTGTCATCCCGCAGGTGTTTCGCCATCATGTCGAGATAACTCAGGTCAGAAAGCGCGAGGGAAGCAAGTGAATCAAGCCCCGCGCTGATGGAAAACTTCAGCCCCTGTATCGAATGATCCCTGGCTTTATCGAACTGTCCTAAAAACTTATAATATTCTCCGAGACTCACATGAATTTTTGCGAGCGATCCGGGGTTCTTTTCAGTCGTTGCCAGTGATTCGTTGGTCTTTAATCTTGCCTCAACTTCTGCAACATTCGCTTTAAGGCCATCAAGCCTCTCAAGGTAGGTATTGGCGATATTTCCCTTACCGGCCGATTTAAAGAAGTCGACTGCCTCCTGAGCATGTTTAATGGCTGCGACTCCAACGTAAAATCCTTCATACTTGGAGATCAGCGATTCGTAGTAGTTTTCTGCGTAGGAGTACAGTTTTTCAGCTTTCGCGACCTCAAGCGCGTGGAGGGCCCAATCGAGGGCAATGCCATGCTTCTTCATGTTATTGAACGCGATCCCGATATTACTCGCCGCGATCACATAATTCTCGATGTCGCCTTCCGACTTGAAACCTTCAAGTATGCCATACCAGGTATTTATGGCAACATTGTATTTTGCCGAGTCAAACGCGGTAAGTGCCCGGTTAAAAATAGCTATCAGAGAGTCGGAGGATCCTGATGACACCCCTTCAGCAGTCAGCCTCTTTTCCTTCACATCAGGCACTTCCTCTGATGCCGAAACACTTCCCGGCATTAAAAACACCGTTGAAAAAACCGATACAGCAGCTAAAAGCAAAACTGCAAAAATATATATCTTCTTCATTACCTGTTCCTCTCTACTTACCCGGCGAACCGATCAGAATGAATGGTGCCCAGTAAAACGGGTGGCTCCAGTCTTTATTAAATGGATTGTTTAAAACAGCTATTTGTGCCTCTCTCATCGATTCAAGAAGTGGTTTTTTCTCATCTTTGTAAGCATGATAGAAGTGTTCCATCATGAAACCGGTCGACTGATCATCCACGGTCCAGAGCGTACCCATTACATTGGC
>RHKR01000441.1 GCA_008363265.1 Chlorobiota bacterium | reverse complement strand
AGGGCTGAGGGATGAAGGCTGAGGGATGAAGGCTGAGGGATGAAATTTCGCGGGGATATGTATTATTGTAATAAAGCAAAAAGGCTGCCGGTTCCGGCAGCCTTTTCTTGTAAGTTGTTTTTTTAAACAAGATATGTGAGTTGTAATGCTCTATCTTGCGTCAGGTTCTCAGCGGGAATAAAATTGTTCTCGACGGGTGATCCGTTCAGGTAAAGGCCGGAGGTTTCACCGGCTGCGGCGCGTTTCACTGTAAGATCAAGTTCGCAGCCTCTGAACTTTCTTTTAGCCTTAAAGCCATCCCAGTAGGAGGGGAGAACAGGATCGATTGTGATGCCGCTTATCTCCGGTTTGAAACCGAATATCTGATCCATACCGATTCTCAGCATCCAGACCGCGGTTCCTGTCAGCCATGAGTGGCTTGCCTGGCCTTCAGTCGGATGGTCCGGGCTGGTAACATACTCTGCAAAGACGTAGGGCTCCACTTCGTAAGTGTCGATCCTCTCCGAAGAGTTAGCGGGAAGCATCCTTTTGTAGATATCCACAGCTGAATCGATATCACCCGCGACGATCGAGGCCATAACGAACCATGATGAGGCATGATTGAATATCGCTCCATTTTCCTTCTTACCGGGTACGCATCGACTGATCAGACCGGTATTCTCCTCAACCTTTGTATATGAAGGCCAGCAGATCTGGATTCCGTTGGGTTTCAGCAGATGTTTCTTTACAGATTTGAGACACAATCTGACGCGATCCTCAGGAGCCATCCCTGATATTATCGCCCACGACTGGGCGTTGATGAATATCTTGCCCTGTTCGCTTTTGTGTGTGCCAAGCGGCTCCATGAAATCGTTGAACGCGCGTATGTACCACTCGCCATCCCAGGCAACTTCATTTATCAGTTTTTCCATCTTTACATAAGCCTCGCTCCAGTCTTTGATCCTTTTTTGATCGTTCATCAGACCGAGCAGGGGGAGGGTTTTCTTGATCACATAGCCGAGGAAGAACGCACCCCAGATAGTCTCACCCTTACCTCTTGGGCCAACCTTGTCGAGTGTATCGTTCCAGTCACCATTCATGATCTTTGGGAGACCTCTTTCGCTGACGGCCGAGATCGCGAAATCGAGGGCGCGGGCCGTATGCTCATAAACAGTGGCTTCACCTTCATCGTAAAACTTGACCACTTCATTAAGTATTGTCAGATCGCCGGTTTCATTCAGATACTCAGTAATGCCGAAGGGAATCCACAGTGGAGTGTCGGAATGATTTGTTTTCTCGCCCCATTCAGTGATCTTGAAGAAATTGTGAAGTGTCGATCCATCGCTGAACTGATACTTCAGCGCGTTCAGCATTCTTGCTTTCACTCTTCCGGGCTCAGGGAGCAGCATTCCAAGAATGTCCTGGAACTGATCACGGATACCGTTACCGAACAGCAAACCACCGTGATAGTAGCCGGAGTTACGGGCCATATCGAACGTGACTGCCGCCTGATACTGGTTCCACACATTAAGTGAAGCGTTGATCTTCTCATCGGGAGTTTCCACGCTAAAGTGGGAGAGATAACCGTTCCAGTACTCTTTCACTTCGCCAAAGAGGCCGTCAAGCCTGGATATATCTTTCAGATTCGACCAGTCGAGGTGCTGATACTTGAATGCGGCATCTTCCTCGTTTTTGGGAGCCACGCCCATAATGATCGCGAACTCGACCGCTTCACCCGGATTCAGTTTTATCTTGTTCTGTAATGCCACCACAGGATCACCTGCAGTGATCTCGGTGTTAAACATCTCACCCCGTTCAACTGCTTCAGGATTCGCTTCCGAGCGCCACCGGCCTATGAACTTGTCGAGACTGCCGTCAAATCCTGTAACAGGGAGGGTGGATGTGAAGAGGAGTTCATATTTCCAATCCAGATTCGGCTGCTCAACACTGACTTTTTTGTTGAGCACCCA
This sequence comes from Chlorobiota bacterium, assembly GCA_008363265.1. Taxonomy (GTDB): domain Bacteria; phylum Bacteroidota; class Ignavibacteria; order Ignavibacteriales; family Ignavibacteriaceae; genus UTCHB3. Next base: position 3,968 of record RHKR01000441.1, on the reverse strand, counting down.
GTATCTGCGGGTAGCTACGAGTGTGTCAGTGGATTTTTCGAAATGAATATCCGTGAAGTGCTTGTCGTTCGGCTGATTGATGATATCGTTCAGAGCGTTACCCATCATCAGTTCAGCGAATGAGTAAACTTCCAGTTCTTTCACCTCATCTGTCATGTTCTTGAGCGACACACGCCAGACCTCCGCATTCGTATCGCGCGGAACAAAATAGGTGATCTTTCCGCTGATGCCTAGGAACTTCGTTATGATGGAAGTGTAACCCTGACCGTGACGGCATTCATATTCATCATAATGCTTGTCAATGGTCGGAGCCCAGCTAAGTGATCTGTACTCACCGGACTTGACATCCTTCACCATCACATATCTGCCGGGTCTGTCCCAAGGCAGACAGTTATAGCGCATGCGGGTCAGCCTGTTGTCACGGGGTGTTTCGAGGAAGGAAAATCCTCCGCCGGTGTGTGAGATAAGACCGGCAAAATCTTTGTTCCATATATAGTTAAACCATGGTCTTGGAGTTCTTGGATCAGTGATCACATACTCGCGGTGGTCGTCGGTAAAATATCCGTATTTATTCTTGATCATTTCACTCTGGATTTAGTATTTGATAAGATATGTTTTCAGTTTCTTGGCACCGATCTTCACAATAAGTTCATTCGGTACCTGAAGGTTTTTATTCTCAATTATCTCTTCTTCAAGAGTTGTCCGCATAACCTGTTTTGGGGGTACGCCGAAGGTCACCTTGCCGGCTATTCCTTCATCAGTAGGATTGTAAACCCTCAAAACAAATTCGCCTTCCTCTTCAGATTCAGCTTTTTTGAAACAACTGAATATCAGATTTTCAGGTTCAACTTTTACGAAAGAGAAAGTTGAAGGCATTGTCTTCACTCCAGTCACCTTTGAAGGGGTAGAATGCGAGTTCGAAAGACTGCTTTCCGAGGCACTGTGAGCCTTTCATCTCTGAGTAGTCTTCAACCGAGCTGGGTGCTATTATGTAATTGAAAGAGCGGATCAGCGTGATCGCGATCGTGTTATGAGTATCGGGCAGGACTTCATATTCCTTCAGACCCTTCGAGAATATCGCGGCACCATTTCTACCGTCTGAAACTGCCATGAACTGATGCATCGGAAAGTCGTACATCGGTTGCTCGATCCAGTTTGAGGTATCGGGACGCTCAACCGTTCTCTCTACTACATCGAACTGACCTTCACCATAATGATGCTTGATCTTGAGTCCTGTGGGGAAGAGAAGCCTTAAACGGTGGCTCTCGGCTTTGTTGTTCACTTCGGCCTTAATATCCACCCGTTTGGATCCTTTCACCAGGGTTACGTAGATCCGGACCGGTACTATGGTAAAATCGGGGTTTCTGCTGTGTCGCTGAGAAAGATCAGACGGGAGTGAGAGGTATTGCCTGATCATCACGGTTGCAGAGTGTGATGAGTTTTCGATCAGTTTTACCTTGGCCTTGGATTCGTCGGTTGTCACGAACGGAGGAAGTGGTTTGTTCACCCAAGCGTGGCCGGCTTCGCCTTCATCGTAGAGTCCGCCAAGATTGTTGTAGTAGAAGCCTGTTTCCTTGTGGAAAACATTGAAGGTACCGTTATCGTTGAAGGTTACCTGGAGGAACTCATTGTCGAGTTTGGTCTTTTTCTTTTTGCCCGAGGCAATAAAATCTCCTTCAGCGGGGAGGAAAGAATCAGGTACGATCGCAAATGAGGTGTAGCCGAGCGGAGCGATGCCCGTTAGCGACACCAGTACTTCGTAACGTTTCGTTTTCAGGTACATCGGCCTGTTTACCATCTGCTCGAGAACCGGTTCAACATCGTAACTTTCAAGTATCGACAGGTGAAGTATCTCACCCTCCTCAGTGATCAGTTTAAGTGATCCTGAATCCGCTTTTTCAGGCACGTCGATCATTAGACGCATCGTCTCATTCCGGGTGTACGATGTCGGGTTGAAAACCGTCAGGAACTGAGGATAGTCAGGATGCGCGAATTTCGCGAGCTTTCCGGTATGGTCGATATTTCTGATAATGTATTTGCATGCTCTTTCAAAGACACCTGTGGATATCTCTTCCACCTGTTTGTATCGTGACATCATGTCTTCGTGGATCGAGTCGAGAGAGCACCCTCCGATCGAATCATGTGCAGAATTCTGAACCAAATAATTCCATGCCAGATCAAGGTACTTGTTCCTGATATCATGTCCAAGAATACCTGAGAATGAATTGAAAGGTTCGGCATAGAACTGGAGGTGATTCTCCACTTCGAAGTTGCGCTGTTTGAGGAACATCCTGGCACTGGTGGTGTAACCATACATGTTGCCGCTGCGGGAGTCGTACTGAGAACTCCTCCTTTCACCGGTTACATAAGAGGCTTTTTCCTCATCAAAAGTTTCAGCCAGTGCGGCAGCATAATCCTCAAGGGTGGAGTGGATAACCTGTATATCCGGGAATTCCTTACGGATGTCTTCGAGTATCTTTACGGTTTTCTCATTCGGACCGGAAGAATCGTGTCCTTCCATCCAGATAACATGTGGCGTTGTGAAGTCATCAGCCTGTTTATTGACGATATCCTCTACAGCGGCCCGTACATTCTCACTGTAATAATGGTCAGGATACTCTGCCATGAAGAAATCTTCCTTGTACAACCGCTCATCCGCGAAATGGAAGAGTATTCCGCCCTTATTCCATGGATGCTCCACATCATATGGGGTTTCATTATGAATTACAGGACGGTAGATGTAGAAGTAAAAATTATATCTCGGCATGGTGGAGAACCGGGATGACATCGCGGTGGTACCGTCAGCTCCTAACATTATCAGCTCGATGCCGAACTCTTTGTATATCTGCGGTAACTGGGATATCTGACCCCATGAGAAAGGGGAGTAACCGATCTTGGATACACCGCCGTGTTCCTTGCAAATCTTGTGACCGATGAGCAGGTTTCTGATAAGGTTTTCACCACCCACCTGGAACTGCTCCGGTAGTATGAACCAGGGGCCGATCAGAAGCCGCTTCTCTTCCACGAGTTTTACAAAACGCTCCTTCATGTGAGGCTTCACTTCAAGATAGTCGGTGATAACGATCGACTGACTGTCGAGGTGAAAAGCTTTGTATTCGGGATTTCCTTCAAGTATCTCAATTACCTTGTCGATCATATCGACAAGCATCTGACGGTTCCTTTGGAAGGGGAATCGCCACTCACGATCCCAATGTGTGTTGGAAATTAAGTGAAATACCTTGTTTTTAAGATGATCTTCAAACGTTGACATAAGATTCAGTTATTGATTGAAAAAGAGGTGTTTCTTAAAAATTACTTCGGGCAAACCGTATTTTGCCACGTAGGATGCGGAGCTGAGGTTATGTCCGGCTGTCTGAGCGAACGGCACAGCCACCGCCAAACCTATACCCGCGGCACGGATCGCCAGATTACCGCTCTCCGAATCCTCGAACCCGATCACACGGTCAAAATGGTCTACCGGTACGGCAAGTTTATGCAGTGCCATCGAGTAGAGATCGCGGAATGGTTTAAGCCTTATCTCGCTTGAATCGGTGGCAGTAAGTACGGCGTCGTAAAAAGTGTTATGATCGCTGAAGAGGTTTGTAAGTTCCTCGAGTTCACTTCCTTTGAGGCCCGTGTTCTGCAATTCTTCCCTGAAAACCTTGAAGACCTGTGAGAGGACGATATCCGCTTCATATTTTATCGAAGATGTAACCACCGCAATTCTTACAGGGTGCTGCTCAAATTTTACCGCAAGATGCTGAAGGAACCCCAGTTCGAGATCGATATCAGCAGTATCCGCGTGGATGAACCTGATGTGGGAGAGTATAAAATCTTTGAGTTGGGGAATCTTTCCCTTTAATTTACCTTTCAGCAGAAGGAGCATGAGCAACGCACCTGGCATCGGTTCGATCAGGTGTCGGCCTTTGGGAAGATCGAGATCCTCGACAACCTTTTCAGCTTTTCCT
>RHKR01000440.1 GCA_008363265.1 Chlorobiota bacterium | reverse complement strand
GGTACGATCTGGAATGCCGGTTTTATTCAGCAGGTGGCATTTGAAGACATTGATGATGACCAACATGAGGAGATAATTTTCATGGCTGTGGATAATGGACTAAAAATACAGAAAATCGTGGCTTGTGAATTCACTGACAGGGAGTATATGCTGGATACCAGATCCGATTATTTTTTGAATGGGAAATTACGATTTCAACCCATTTTCGAAATTTCTATTCCAAGTACTGACTATAATACCACTATCAATAAAGTAAATAAAGATATCTTCTTTGATCGGCAAATTAGGATGGATAACGATGGTAGGTTAAAATTCTTCAGCCGATATCATCACTCGCGGGAATCAGTGATGTATACATTAGTTCTTAAGACAAAGACCCTGGAAATTGATTATTTCATCGAAGGGACATACAGGGACCACCGCGATTCCCTCGTCAACGCCGGAAAACTCCCGCTACCCTACACCGACACAAAAGAGTACACTGACATCCTGAAAAACGGTGTCAGATATAAACTGGATGGCAAATGGGTAACATATCAGGAATACGTAAAAGCCGGTAAAGTGAAAGCACTCACCCCGAAGAAAAAATAAATCCTCCCCTGCCTTATTGCCACTTAACGGGGAAATTACTAATTTCGTGTCCGGATTAATCAGATTCTAATTGGAAGTACGAGGAAGTGAAGTATCATCTATTGGGACTGTTGGCGTCACCAATTGATCCCGCAACGCAGAGAAAAGAACTTAACGGTCTGATCGAGGAATGTTTTAAACTGGCCACAGTTCATGTTCGCTATCAAATGTCGAAACTCCACAAGCCCGGCATCATGGGCGACCTGACTGCGAAGGATATTGCGGTCGACGCGATCGCTCCACTCTTTACGCCGGCACCGGACGGGTTCATCCGGCACTTGAGTGAGTCGTTCCACGGCTGGAACCCTCCTGTTAAATCGGAGGAGGACGCGCACTTCATGCTGATATCCATATTATCGCATAGAGTGAAGCAGCACATCCAGATCATGATGCGGGAAAGTGACCCCTTTTTCGCCAAGATACTCGATTCATTGAACTACCATATCAAGAAAGAGGGGCTGATCAAGACCGAAAAACTTAAAGTATGCTACATTTCACTCACCGGTTCAAAAGACGGTGAGATGGAATATTGTGCTTATGATGATCTCCTGAAATTGCCGGGAACAATGTTCGCCATCAGACACATCTCGATCGGCAAGATTCTTTCACAGATCAGAAAAGATGAAAGACCGGCAGCAATTCCGCTTCTCGCCCTCGCGAAAAGGATCAAAGAGGTGAATCTCTCATTTGAGAATCCGGTGATCACCTGCCACAAAACCGAGACTGATTATGACGTGGACAGCCTCTCCGATTTGGCAAAGAAAGCTGTCTATCAGAAACTGAGGCATTCTTATCTGGACAAAGGGAAATTGAACGGGCAGGAAACAGTTTTAATGGAGCGCGCGATCGCCGAAATGCTGCTCGACCTAAGGGACGGCGGCATCAAACCGGGATTGTACCATTATATAGAGATGATCGACGGCAGTATCTGTCCCGAGACCTTCAAACAGAGATATCACAACATTCTGGAGTATCTCTTTAGGGTTCTGAAAAAAGAATTGGCGCAGCTTCTCTCAGTACGACATGAATTGTCCGAATAGCTCTTTTTTTTAACTATATATCCGAAAGGAGAATATCTTTCAATGGACTTTATTCCCTCAATAACTGAATACGATCTTTACCTCTACGTCTTCCGGCCGGATCTGCTCAGTAATGCCCAAAAAGAATATATTGAGGGGAGGAGTGAGTTCACTGAAACAATCGGACATTTCAGAGAGTTGGCTATGCACTCGAAAGAACATTTAACGGACAGCGATCAGGAGCTGTTGAAGTCCAGAATTGGTGTTTACCGCCCCGGGGACAACATTATCTATCTTTACCCTACTCAGGCCCGTCAGGAGGTTAAAAAGCAGCCCAAGGTTTTATACCGCGCCGCGTCAGTCGAGGTTGAAGAGAAACTTACCTCCAAAACCTTCTTTGACGAAAAGAAACACTATATGGTCAAGGCAAACATCAATCACCGCACAACCAAAATATACATCTTCTCCGGCACCGGTGAAACCCTGCATAATATCACCATCCGCATCCACCCCGGCAACACCCTCCACCACCTTGATGATAATACCCAACCCCTTGTACTTGAAGGCCGGGTTGAGGTAGAGCATTTGAGTTTGGATATGGGGTGAGGGTGAGTAATTATTCCTTTATTTTCAGAATCTCTCCCCAAAATTCCACTATTCTTAGAAGTGAATTCAATGCAATAATGATATCCTTCTGTTCAGTCAGAGAGGGTACATAATCTTTTCGCACGTGCGAAAAGGTATTCCCGGTCACTCTAAGCATGTGAAGATATTGTTGGACCCAGGGTGAGAAATTTTCTCTTGAAACAACACTGTTGATCCCTCTGCTTGTATCTTTCTCTTCCTTCCCCCATTTATAATACAGGAGAAAATTTTCCAGAAACAATCTGCAGAATTGACCGAATTGCCATGTTACGAATCCCCTCTTAAACACATATTCACTCCAGGCGGAGAGTATTCTCTGAACTTGTTCCGATTCTTTTTGGGCCCGCGCAACTTTTCGTAGTTTTTTACTCAGATCTTTTAGAATTGGGTCTATAATAGTTTGAAGTTGCTCCTCGGTAAATTGAATGTTTGTCCTTTGAAGTGCTTTGTTCAAGGCTTCATAAACAATAGTTGCTTTTGCTTCACTTCTCTCGCAATAGATTATTTTCTCCAGATTGGAGATAGTCTTTAGTGCCCTTTTGGATTCTTCCAGCAGGGTGGGCATTACATCTTTCGGTTCAAGTCCCTGTTGTCCGGTG
>RHKR01000439.1 GCA_008363265.1 Chlorobiota bacterium | reverse complement strand
TCTCACCCGCTTCTATCCCGCATATCACGTTTGGTTTCAGGTGGTGATCGCGGGAATTTTTATGCTGGTGGGTTCCTATGTACTCTACAAGCAGCCCAAGGAGATAGCTTCCTTCATTTTCTATCTTTCATGCATAGGAACAGCAACCATAGTGACAATGACCTGGGGCACGGCCAAGACCGTTCCCGTTTGGCTCGGCGAAACCAACAGGGCCCTGTTCCATCTCGCGTATGGCATCGTGCCGGTGCTGTTCGTCCATTTCAGTATGGTGTACCCTGTGAACAAGGAGAGAAAACTAAAGTATCTTCTGATAGTTCTTTATCTTTTGGCTGTCCTGTTTTTTTCGATAAATTTCGCCTCCTGGCTACTTGTAAGAAATTCCCTGACCGCAGAGAACACACTTGTCTATGTGAAGATGTTCGACCACAGCCGGCTCTTCATCCTGGCAATGGTGATTCTTGCGATCGGTATTTTCATCCATTCCTATGTAAAAACTGGCAGGATAGAGGACAGAAAGAGGCTGCTTTGGTTGCTGTCCGGTTTTCTGATCGGGCCACTGGGATTTGTCACACTTTGGGTGATCCCGCAGGCACTGACCGGTGAGGGCCTGGTTTCAGAATCGTTCGTCTCATCCCTGATGCTTGCCATTCCGGTGACATTCACCATCTCGATCGTCAAGTATCACTTCCTCGACATCGACCTGATCATCAACAGATCGCTGGTTTACATCATTGTGATCCTCTTTTTTGGAACGGTCTACTTTGCCCTTCTGATCGGACTGTCGATTCTGATCAGCGAGAATCTCGAACTGAAAACCGCGGCATTTGTCATCGTTATTTTCTCCCTGGTTTTCCATCCTCTCAGGAACCGGGTGCAGAGCGAGGTTGACAGGCTCTTCTTCAGAGTAAGGTATAACTTTAAGGAGAGTCTTATCGCCTTCCAGAAACTCTCACTTCCGGGATTCACCGACAGACAGATAGCCGGACATCTCGCATCCTCGCTTCTGACAAATATCCCCCTCGGCAGGCTGCTGATCTCGGAATACGAAAGTTCAGTGAAGCATAAAGACCTCTATTTTTCATCCGGCGATGAAGTACGGTTGCCTGATAAACTCGTGGTAGAAAACATGGTCTACTCGCGGAGAGGAAGTATTGAATCGCGTATCGACCACGAGCTTCTTCCGGAGGAGATCGAAGATCTTGATCTAACAGTGTTGATCTCCCTGCCTCTCACCCCCGGGCGTCAACTGGTACTTGCGCTGGGTGACAAACGTTCAGGTTTTCAGTTCTCCGGAAATGATATCGAGTTCATTTCCGCGATGGCCAAAAGCAGTGCAGATGCAATCTCCGCGATAAAATTGCGTGAAGACCTCGTCAGAAAAGAGATGGAAAAGGGCAGGCTGGAGGAGCTTAATGAACAAAAATCCCTCTTTGTTTCTTCAGTATCTCACGATCTTAAGACACCTCTGACTTCGATCAATCTTCTGGCACAACAGATGAAACGGAAACAGGATATCCCGGAAGAGAGAAAGAATGAATATCTTGATGTCATAATAGGAGAAACTGAACGGCTCACCCGTCTGATCGATAATGTGCTTGATTTCTCCCGGATCGAACGGGGAATATCAGGTCACATACTGCAGCTGACCGACTTGAAAGAAGTGATAAGGAAAGTACTGGGGTTGATGGAGTATCAGTTTAAGAGTGAGAATTTTACCATAAACACTTCCATCACCGAAGACACCACTGTGATCAACGGAAACAGCGATGCTCTTGTGGAATGTCTGATAAACCTCTTGACAAACAGTATTAAATTCAGCGGAAAAAGTAAAGGTGCAGAACTGACACTTGAACGTTCCGGAGGCGAAGCAATCATAACCATCATTGACAAAGGGATCGGGATGAAACGTGAAGAAAAAGATAAACTCTTCACTCCTTACTTTAGAAGTGAAACCTCAATAAAGAAGAGGATACCCGGTACCGGTTTGGGACTCTCGATCGTCAAAAACATAGTAGATTCTCACGAAGGCCGGATCGGGGTTGAAAGCGCGCCGGGAGAGGGAACAATATTTAAGCTATATTTCAAGGTTGCAAAATGAAAAAGATACTCCTGATCGAAGATGATCCCGCGATAGTGCTAAGCCTGACTGATATTCTTGAGTCGGAGCATTATGAAGTATTCTCGGTGCGTGACGGTGAAGAGGGGCTAAATGAATCACTCAGAAATGGTTACGACCTGATCCTCCTCGACCAGATGCTCCCCTCAATGAACGGTACAGCGGTCTGCCGCGCGCTTCGTGAGAAAGACAAATTTATCCCCGTGATCATGCTTACAAGCAAGAGTGAGGAATCAATGAAAGTGCTTGCCCTGGAGATCGGCGCTGACGACTATATCACTAAACCGTTCAGCATAAATGAGTTGCTCGCCAGGATAAAAGCGTCATTGAGACGGGCTTCCCTCTCGCCAACCGAAGTCAGGACTGAGAAGCCTAAAAACATCACTCTGAATGAGAAGGAGATGAAACTGGTGAAGAACGGCACCGAGTATTTCCTCTCCCCGATCGAATTTAAACTTGTAAAATACTTCTTCGACCATCCTTACGAAGTTCACAGCCGCAACAAACTCCTCGACGAGGTTTGGGGCTACGACAACTACCCCACCACCCGTACGATCGATAACTTTATTCTTTCACTAAGAAAGAAGTTTGAGGACGATCCGGCAAACCCTGTCCATTTTGTAACGGTTCACTCGGCAGGCTATAAATTCATTCCATAAAAAAAGCTCCGGGGGTGCCGGAGCTTTCTGTAATTTACTTATTTACTCTAATCTGTCGCGCTTTCCAATACGTGGCACTAACTGCAACCGCTTGTTGAACCGCAGGTCATGCATTTGAGGC
>RHKR01000438.1 GCA_008363265.1 Chlorobiota bacterium | reverse complement strand
CTTTGTGCCTTCGTGTCTTTGTGGTTGTATCAAATTTCCGTTCTTCAAGAGAGATCATGAACCAATGGAAATAAAAAGTTGTTACAACATGTATTGAGCAAGTTATATGGCCGCCGATCATTAAGATGTTGTATGGCGCGCGATAAGTTGTGAACTTGCAGACAGCTTTTTAGAATTTCCGGAAGAGAATGAAGAACCTCAGGACACTGAAGAAATATTTCGCCCGTTACAAAGCCGCTTTGTTAGCAGGCATTTTCTTCATAATAGCCTCAAACCTTTTCACCGTTTATGTGCCTCTCATAATCAAGGACTCGCTGAACGACCTCCAGAAAGGTATAGCCGAAGCGAAACTTGTGCAGTACGCCCTCCTGATAGTTGGTTCCACCCTTATTTCCGGCATCTTCCGCTTTATGATCAGGCAGACGATCATAGTTATCTCGCGCAAGATTGAATACGATGTCAGACAGGATTTCTGGGAGCACATCCAGAATCTCTCTTTCCGCTTCTTCCAGAACCACTCCACCGGCAACCTGATGGCGCATGCTACCAATGATATTAGCGCGGTGAGGATGTTCATCGGTCCCGCGGTTATGTACTCGATCGATACCGGGATCCGGATGATCATTGTGGTTTCGATAATGTCGATGATCAGCTGGGAAGTGACGCTATGGAGTTTGATACCCCTTCCACTTCTTTCTTTCCTTGTTTACTGGGTCGGGAAGAAGGTACACAGGAGGTTCACCCTTATTCAGGAAAAATTTTCAGATATGACCACCAAGGCCCAGGAGAATTTCTCGGGCATTCGCGTTATCAAATCATATGTATCTGAAGAGAAAGAGATCGAGGATTTCGAGAGGCTAAGCAGTGAATACCTCACCAGAAACATGAGTTTGGTGAAGGTTCAGGCGCTTTTTCAGCCTACGCTGTTCCTTCTTACCGGGCTTTCTGTTATCGTAGCGATACTTACAGGCGGATCGATGGTGATAAACGGGTCGCTTATGATCGGTGATGTTACCGCGCTTGTAATGTATCTCGGAATTCTTATCTGGCCGATGATCGCGTTCGGTTGGGTGATAAACATTATTCAACAGGCGGAGGCCAGCATGGCGAGGCTCAACAAGATACTCGCCGAAAAGTTTGAAATTGAAGATGTAGCCGAAGAAAACAGTAAATTAAAAGAAGTAAAAGGTGAGATCGAACTAAGGAACGTTTCATTCAGATATGGTGACGACCTACCCTGGGTATTGCACAACCTCAATCTTACGATCCCCGCGGGGCACTCGCTCGCGCTCATGGGTTCAACAGGAAGCGGAAAGACCACACTGATAAACCTTCTGCCCAGACTGTTCGATGTTACCGAAGGTGAAGTGCTGATCGACGGAGTGAACATCAAGGATATTTCACTGAAAACCCTCAGAAGGTCGATCGGCTTTGTACCGCAGGAGGCATTCCTCTTTTCCGATTCACTCAAGAACAACATCACTTACGGTGATCCGTCCGTTACAGAGCAGGAAATGATGCGGAAAGCCGGGATCGCGCAGTTCTCGAAAGATGTACTGCAGTTCCCCGCGGGGTTTGATACCGTGGTTGGCGAAAGAGGCATTACGCTTTCCGGCGGTCAGAAACAAAGGGCTGCCCTAACCCGCGCGCTGATCACTGAACCGAAAATACTTATACTCGACGACTCATTCTCGGCCGTCGATACCCACACCGAGGAGGATATTCTTCAGGGGCTCAGAGGATTTATGCAAGAAAGAACAACCATCATGGTGAGCCACAGGGTTTCCACCGTGAAAGATGCCGACAAGATCGTTGTTCTCGATAAGGGAAAGATCGCGGAACAGGGTACACATGAAGAATTGCTTGAGCTTAACGGGATATACGCGGGTATCTACAGCAGACAGCTGCTCGAACAGGAAATCGAAGAAATATAAGGAGCAACCTCATGGCACAGATAAAGATAGCTTTCTTCGAAATAGAAGGCGAAGAGAAAAAATACATTAAGCGCAGATTCGATAAAAATTACATCCTTGAATTTCATAAAGAGCCACTGACCGCGGCCAATCGCGATCTTGCGAAGGATGCCGATGTAGTGTCGGTCTTTATATATTCCAAACTGACCGAAGCGGTGATGAGCAGTCTTCCAAAACTGAAACTGATCGCCACCCGCAGCACAGGCTTCAACCACATAAACCTTGATGCCGCCCAGAAGCGGGGTGTCTCTGTATGCAACGTTCCATATTACGGCGAAAACACCGTGGCCGAGCACACATTTGCTCTGATTCTGGCGCTTTCACGGAATCTTCACAGGGCGTATGTCCGCTCGATCCAGGGGAATTTCTCGCTCGAGGGTTTAAGGGGCTTCGACCTGAAAGACAAGACCATCGGTATCATTGGCGCTGGAAGCATAGGCACTCATGTGATAAAGATGGCAAAGGGCTTCGGGATGAATATCGTGGTCTTCGATCCGATGCAGAACCACATTCTTGAGGAGATACTTGAATTTAAGTATGTTTCGCTTGATGAACTCCTCTCCACCTCGGATATTATATCACTTCACTGTCCGTACAACGAGAATACCCACTACCTGATAAATATGGACAATATCGGCAAGGTTAAGAAGGGCGCGCTCTTCATAAACACCGCGAGGGCGGGACTGATCGAACCCTCAGCCCTTTACCACGCGATCGATGCGGGCATCTTCAGCGGAGCCGGACTCGATGTGTTCGAAGGTGAAGACCTCGCCGCCGAAGAGAACCAGATGCTCTCGAAGAATGTGTCACCTGCTGAAATGGAGGCACTTCTTAAAAGGAACATCCTCCTCAGAAAAGAAAATGTTATTATAACGCCTCACATCGCCTTCGATTCAACCGAAGCGGTCGAGAGGATCCTCGACAC
>RHKR01000437.1 GCA_008363265.1 Chlorobiota bacterium | reverse complement strand
AAAGGCATTGACGACGCGAGAAAGAACATGAAACAGGTTCTTATCGGTTCGCATACACTTCCTCATGAGATCATTGGGAAGTTCGGAGCCGGCAAGGTTCTCCTGAAACCCGCAACTCCCGGTACCGGTCTTATTGCCGGCGGCGGTGTTCGCGCTGTCCTCGAAGCAGCCGGTGTGCAGGATGTTCTTACCAAATCACTCGGTTCAAGTAATCCCCACAATCAGGTTAAAGCTACTTTAGCAGGTCTTCTCGAGTTGAGAAGCGCAAAACAGATCGCTGACTTAAGAGGTCTTTCTGTTAAAGAAATGTTCACCTTATAGTTCGGAGACAGAAATGAAATTAAAAATAACTCAAACCAAAAGCATTATTGACAGACCCAAAGATCAGAAGGCTACTATTGAAGCTCTTGGGCTGAGCAGACCTCACAGGACTGTAGAACACAACGACACTCCTCAGATCAGAGGGATGATCAGAAAAGTAGCACATCTCGTTAAAGTGGAAGAAATTCAGGACTAAAAGACATGAGTTACCTTAGCAATTTGAAGTATGCTCCCGGAGCAGTTAAAAAGAAAAAGAGAGTAGCCCGCGGTTCAGGTTCAGGTCACGGTAAAACCGCGACACGTGGATCGAACGGCCAGATGTCGAGATCAGGTGCCAATCACAGAGCCTGGTTCGAGGGTGGTCAGATGCCGATCCAGCGCCGTATCCCGAAATTCGGTTTTACTCCCCCTTTCAAGATATATTATCAGACAGTAAACCTGTATGATATTCAGAACCTCGTTGATGCCGGCAAGCTCGATGAGAACACCGTCACGATAGAAGTGCTCCTAAAGGCCGGTGTAATCTCGACAGCAAACCGCCCTGTAAAGATCCTGGGAACAGGCGAACTTTCAGCAGCGGTCACAGTGAAAGGTCATCAATTCAGTAAATCGGCAACCGAGAAGATCGAAGCTGCCGGTGGTAAAACAGAAACAATCTAATCTGAGTATCAATGCAGCGTTTTATCGAAGTAATCAAAAACATTTTTAAGATCGAAGAACTTAGGAAGAGAGTTTTATACACTCTTCTTATTCTTTTGATCGTAAGAGTTGGCGCGCACATCGCATTACCCGGTGTTGACAGCAATCTCCTTAAAGAGGCGATGGCTCAGCAGAGCAGCGATTCACTCTTCGGACTGTACGACCTTTTTGTGGGAGGTGCATTCCAGAACGCAGCTATTTTTGCACTGGGTATCATGCCTTACATTTCGGCATCGATCATCCTGCAGCTCGCTGCTGCGGTGCTTCCTTCGATCGCAAAACTCCAGCAGGAGGGTGAAGAAGGAAGAAAGAAGATCAATCAGATGACAAGAGTGGGAACGGTTCTTATCGCGGGTCTTCAGGCCTGGGGAACAACCTTCACTCTTAACAGAACTGCTGACGGCGGCGGAATTGTTGCCGCGGGGATCGATCCTTTCTTCTGGACGATACAGTCGGTTCTTATCCTTACCGCCGGTACCATCTTCATGATGTGGATGGGCGAGCAGATCACTGAGAGAGGTATCGGTAACGGTATTTCGCTGATAATCTTTATCGGTATTATCGACAGGCTTCCTTATGCCCTTATCGCTGAATATCAGTCGGTTCAGGCAGGCGGCAACCTGATCATATCGCTGATCCTGATAATATTCCTCGTGTTCATCATAGCGGGTGTCATACTTGTTACCCAGGGTACACGAAGAATCCCTGTTGAGTACGCCAAAAGGGTGGTTGGAAGAAAAGTTTATGGTGGTGTAACGCAGTATATCCCTCTAAGAGTGAATACCGCGGGTGTTATGCCGATCATCTTCGCTCAGGCGATCATGTTCATCCCGAACACTTTGCTTTCATTTTTCCCTGACAGTGAATTTATACAGTCGATAGCCGGTTATTTTAACTATACATCATTCGTATATTCATTTTTCTACGCTATCATAATTATCTTCTTTACCTACTTCTATACCGCGATCGCTTTCAACCCGAAAGAAGTTGCAGACAACATGAAGAGGCAGGGTGGATTTATACCGGGTATCAGACCAGGTAAACAGACTGCCGAGTTTATCGACAATATTCTCACAAAGATCACCCTTCCGGGATCGATCTTCCTGGCTATTGTTGCTATTCTTCCGGCCTTCATTTCGAGATTCAACATTGCACCGACGTTTGCCCAGTTCTTTGGTGGAACAAGCTTGCTTATCGTTGTAGGTGTTGCACTCGACACAATGAACCAGATAAATTCCATGATGGTCATGAGACATTATGACGGTTTCATGAAGGGTGGAAAACTGGTAAGAAGAAGATCTTATTAGAAGTGATTCATATTAAAAACGCCAGAGAGATCGATGCGATCCGCGAGAGTTGCCGGATAGTTGCTGAAACACTGAACCTGGTGAAGAAACATACAAAAGCGGGAATAACGACCGGAGAGCTGGACCAAATGGCTGAAGATCACATCAGAAGCCGTGGTGGTATACCGGCCTTCAAAGGATACCGGCAGGTGGGAACACCTCCTTTTCCGGGGACTCTTTGCATCTCGATTAACGATACCGTGGTTCACGGCATCCCGGGAGACAGGGTGATAACCGAAGGGGATCTGGTATCTTTAGACTGCGGCGTAAAAAAGAACGGCTACTTTGGTGATGCTGCTCTGAGCGTTCTCATCGGTGATGATGAACAGAAGATCAGGCTCATGGATGTAACCGAAAAATCGCTGCATCTCGGCATCGGGCAGGCTACTGCCGGGAACCGGGTGCACGACATCTCGCACGCGGTTCAGCATTATGTGGAAGCCAACGGTTTTTCAGTTGTCCGGGCACTATGCGGTCATGGGGTTGGAAAATACCTGCATGAAGATCCCTCGATACCTAATTACGGGATCAAG
>RHKR01000436.1 GCA_008363265.1 Chlorobiota bacterium | reverse complement strand
ACCCCTTTCGGTAACTAAGAGGACAAAGCGAATAAATAAACGAAATTTGTGCAGAAATTGGAGAAAAGTTGGGTGCCACTATTGATTTTTAACATAACAGTCATGAGTTGCGCACTCCCATGATCGGTCTGATCGGTTGAGGGGAAGAACTTAGCGAGTACCCGCATGATCCCATGGTCAGAACGATGGGAGAGATGATCTTTTTGGGTGCGAGGAGACTTACAAAAACACTGAATGATATCCTCGAATTCAGCGAGCTCGAATCAGGGAACTACGAGTTAAAGTCCATCGAGTTCGATCTGCTTGAATTGGTCAGGGAAATCTGCGAATTGAATGATGACGACCTTCGGAAAAAACCGGTGACCCTGACCTGCTCATGTAGCCATTCTTCGATCAACATTAAATTGGACACTTTCATCTACAGGCGGGTTCTTGAGAATATTGTCGGTAATTCAATCAAATTCACGGCGGAAGGCAATATCCATATCTCTGTAGAGTTATCCGGCAACCATTCAGGTTACCTGATTTATATCGATGTCTCAGATACAGGCCCGGGTGTCGATGACATGGAGATCGGCTTGATGTTTGAGGAGACGACTGGGTGGCAGGGTTGAAATACTAAGTTCTAAAGGTGAAGGATCGGTATTCAGGCTGATCTTCCCGGTCAGAAGCGAGTTCAGTCTGGGTGAACCATGCAATGACGAGCTTTTCTGGTCATCAAAACCGCAAGAATAGCCGCTACTTCACCAAAATCATCTTAAGTGTGTTTGAGCTACCAAGGTAATCCAGCCGCAGGAGATAAAGCCCTGAGGGCAAACCTCCGGCGTTGAATGAGATCTGATGTTCACCGGCAGGCATTTCCCCGTTTACGAGAGCTCCGGATTAAAAGGATTTGGGAAGTTCTGTTCGAGAACAAATTCTTCGGGCACCACCTCATTTTCAACACTGGTTGATGGATCAAGTATCTCACTGATAGATACCCCCGATACAACCGGTGTCGGGAAGTTCAAGAGCGTGCCGATGGTCGGGACGATATCAGGGATGTACCGCTTTACAGAAGTGTGTACCCCCTTTTTAATACCTGCACCAATTCCGAAGAGCATTATCCTTCTGCAACCCTGGCAGCCGTCACCATGACCCACAAAGCCTGTAGAAACTCCGTCAGAGTGTCTGCCGTGATCATTGGTCACAATCAGTGTTGTTTTATCCTTAAAGACCGGGTCCGATTGCACAAGATTCCAGATCATCCCCACAATACTGTCGGCAACCGAGATCGCCTGCGTGTAGTCACCCCAAACCCCTGAGTGACCGTAGTGATCAACATCAGCAAGGTAAATTACCGAAAGCCGGGGATGCCAGGTTTGGAGCTGTGTCCGCGCTTTCTGCCATACCTGAAGGTCGCTGCTTCCATTCAGTATGTACCAAGGCCAGTAGGCAGGACCGTAGTCCGGCCTGAAACTCTGCAGCCAGGGGGAAGAGAGATACTTCATGATGTACTGAGCCTGGGTCGAATCCTGCTGGTGCTCTTTCCTGAAATACTCCCAAAGCGTCGGAACTGTGGCATACTGCGTCTGAAAACCGTTGTAGAATGTATCCTTCGGCGTTGACCATGAGCCTGACCAGATAGCAGGAACCCCGCGGCTGGTGACAGTCCATCCGTTATTGAAGAACGAATCGATAACAGCGCCCTGTGCAGAAAGCTGTCTGATCTTCGGAGTAAAGCCGCCGGATGTGTCGCCCAAAGTCTCGCTGTATCTTGCCCCGTCGATGATCACAAGTATCACATACCTGTCGGGCATCTGGGCGAGAACGGTCTGTGCGGTAAATAAAAAAAGCAGTGTAAAAATAATTTTGATAAACTTCATCTATTTTCTTCTGTTTCAGAGGGTTTTTTGGGCGTCTATGGAAATTCCGGTATCGTGTGATCAAATTTATTGACTGATGACCACATCTTTAGTATATTGCCGTTGGTTTACTTCATTATTTAATCAAAAAACAGCCGATGAACGACGACAAACTCTCACTTCAGTTACTTGAGAAATATGCCGCCCCGGCCGTGATACACGACTATTCACGGTTCGTGTACCTCAATTCCGCTGCGGTAAGGAAGTTTAAGGCCGCATCAGCTGCGGAACTCATCGGCAAGCCCATCCTGCTGTGCGTGCATCCCGATTCGACCGTTGAAGTGAAAAAAAGTCTTGAAACGCCCCTCAACAGGGAGACTTTTGAGATGAACGGGCTTCATCTGCAGGCCCTCGATGGAACCGGTTTTTATGCTGACATCGTAGGCACTTCTGTAATTTACGAAGGAAAACAGTGCGTTCACCTTCTTTTCAATGATGTCACTCAACACAAATATTACGAAGAGAACCTGATCAGGGCAAAAGAGGAAGCCGAGGAATTAAGCAGACTTAAATCAAGTTTCCTCCTCAACATGAGCCATGAGCTCCGCACACCAATGATCGGTATACTCGGTTTTGCCGAGGTTCTTTCTGAAAAAGAAAGCGACAAGGAAACCAGGGACCTGGCAGGGCACATTTACAGCAGTGCGAAGCGTTTGATGTCGACTATCAATAATATTCTCGAGTACTCCAAGATCGAAGCCGGTAATCTTACGATCCGGAGCGAAAGCTTCGACCTTGTAAAAGCGATCGGTGACGTTTGCAAACAGTGCGAGTCGCAACTTGCCCACAAGAACCTCTTTCTCAACTACTTCTCAGGGCTGACCTCATACGAGTGCTTCGGAGACAGGGAGATATTTCTTACTGTGTTGGGACATCTCCTGCAAAACGCGGTGAAATTCACGGAAAGTGGAGGGATCACAGTGAGCTGTATCTCCGAGGTGGAAGATACCGAACACTTCCTCGTAATGAAGGTAAGTGACACAGGAATCGGAATACATCAGAACGACCTTGAACTTATCTTCAAAGAATTCCGCCAGGCCAGCGAGGGCATAGGGAGGGATTTTGAAGGAACCGGCCTCGGACTTACCATAACGAAAGCCTACATCGAAAAGATGGGCGGCTCTATTCAGGTGAACAGTGTGCTTGGACAGGGTTCATCATTCACTGTCAGAATTCCGGGCAAAACCGGGCTTCTGATATCAAACGGAGAGATACAGCTGCTTTACACTTATATCCCTCCCGGCCTCTGATCAGGTGTTCATCACCCGGTTCTGATGGTTGATGCTCTCCATGTGCATCGCTTCAAGGAAACCCTTCAGGAACTCCGGACTCAAGCCAAGTTTGCTTCCAAGATTCAAACCTCTTTCAAAAACCTCATTCCACCTTCCTGCCCTCAGGATGGTCATGTTGTTTTCCTTCTTGTACTCGCCGATCTTCGCGGCGAACTGCATTCTTTTGGCCAGCAACTGCATCAGTTCATCATCGATCTGATCGATCACTTCCCTGTAGGCTTCCATCGGCGTTCCCTGTTCCGGGGTTTCTTCCCTCTTTCTCCAGACCAGTTCACCGAGCATCTTCTTCAATGCTTCTGAGGTGATCTGCTGCTTTGCATCGCTCCACGCGTTATCGGGATCCCGGTGAGCCTCGATCATCAGACCATCGAAATCAAGATCGATAGCCTTCTGCGAGACCTGTTTCAGAAGGTCCCTTCTTCCGGCGATATGGGAAGGATCGCAGATCATTTTAAGCTGTGAGTAGCGCCTCTTCATTTCGATCGCGAGGTGCCATATCGGCGCGTTCCTGTATTCTGCATTGCCGTAAGTGCTGAATCCGCGGTGGATCAGACCGATATTCTCAACACCCGCATTTCCTATCCTCTCA
>RHKR01000435.1 GCA_008363265.1 Chlorobiota bacterium | reverse complement strand
CGGGGATATCTCGACGCCCACACCACGCCCGTCCTGGAGGAGTCGTTCCAACGGCTGCTGCACGAGAAGAAGTACTGTATCCTGGTCAACTGCCGGGAGCTGACGTACATCTCGAGCGCGGGGCTCGGCGTGTTCATGGCGTTCATCGAGGACGTCCGGGCCGGGAGCGGCGACATCAAGCTCTCGGACATGAACCCCAAAGTGTTCAACATCTTCGACCTGCTCGGTTTCCCGATGCTCTACGACATCGTGCCGACCGAGGAGGAGGCCGCCGCAAAGTTCGGAGCCCGTTAACCGTCACCGGTCATGACCGCGCCGCTCACATACCGATTGACCATCACCAGCCAGACGAACCGTCTCAACGACGTACGGCAGTTCGTCTCCGGACAGGCGCGCACGCACGGATTCGCCGAGGACGACGTGAACAAGATCACCATCGCCGTCGACGAGGCGTGCACCAACATCATCAAGCACGGACCCGAAAACTCCGTCTCCGGCGTCGTCTCCCGCAAAGACAGCGAAACCATCGGCCAACACCTCGCCGCCCTCGCCGAAGACCCAGCGCTTAAAGATGTTCTTGCATCATACCTGCATTTAACCGCCAAAACGGCGGATCTGCTTGGTGTTGAGGTTGAGATCAAGCAGGCGGGGGGCTGATCGAGCAGGTGACACGGCCCTCGCCGAATGTGAAGATGATCTACGGCAACGGCTTCCCTCATGGAGCGGCCGCTACCCGGAGGTGCCTGCACATCGCGAAAGGTCTGAAGGCGAACGGTATCGATTGTGAAGTGATCGTCTTCCGCGGCACTGAAAGGGAAGGGAAAACCGAAAACACCGAACGGCAGGGGATATACGAAGGCGTGCTCTTCCGTTACATCCCTGAAAGCCTCGACTGGCCTTCAGGCATCCTGGGCAGGGCATATAGTTATTATGTGGGGCTCCTCTCAACCTTCCGTGAGCTTTCGCTCGAAGACAAAACATCACCAATCGATGCCGTCATCCTCGCGGGCTACTACGGCCACATCGCGGGTTGGCTGGTCACACGGTTTTGCAGAAAAAGGGCGATCCCCTCTGTGATCTTCGCCGACGAATACCCCGATTTTATGCTCTCGCGGAACCCCCGCTTCCGCTTTTTGAAGATGTTCCTCCTGTTCACGTTCACCCGCAGGTTCAGCATAATGGCTGTTATCTCAAATGCCCTTTTTGATTATTGGCAACCGGTTATAGGGAAGCGGGTTACAGTTATCCGCTACCCACTGACAGCAGAAATTCCCAATGGAATTTCTGAAAATAGCCCGTTTGATTTCAGGTACCTATTCTATTCCGGTTTCAGCCGCATGCGGCTCGGCAGGGGATTCCTCGAGAAAGATGAACCCGATGTGCTGCTTCACGCTTTCTCTATCGCCGTTAAAACCCAACCTGACCTCAGACTTGTAATTACAGGCGAAAAAAACGAGGCGTTGGCAGGGTTGGCCTGCCCTCTTGGGATCGAACACCGGGTTATCTTCACCGGAAAAGTGGGGGAATCTGAATACTTTTCGATGATCCGCCATGCCGCGGCCTGCGTTCTACCAAGACCGGAGACACTCCAGACCAAGGGGAGCATCCCTTACCGCCTCGGTGAGTACTTATTGGCAGGTGGATGGGTTATCAGTTCAGATGTCGGGGAAATAAAAGATATCGTGTGGAATTCTGAGGGAGTACTCTTCTACCGCCCCGGTGATGCCGAAGATCTTGCTGCCAGTCTTAACTCAGCCCTTGGCGAATCGAAAAAGGGGAGTGCTCAGTTCGACCGCTCTGCCCTGCGCGAAAAATTCGATCCCACTGTCCGTGCAGCCGAACTGGCGCGACTGATCAAAAACTCAACTATCATCATTCAAAACTGACGCCCGAAACTTCGCCGTAAATCCTTAATAACTCCTTTAAGATCGCGTCAGAATCATGCCTTATAAGCGCAGTTTCTCTCCCACGGAGTGCCAATCCCGAGGCTAACTCCTTATCCTGCAACAGTTTAATTATAAGTTCAGTAAGTTCATTTGTATTCCCCCTCTCATACATCAATCCTGTTACCCCCTCCTCGATTATTGAAGGTGTACCCCCGACCTGCGCCGCGATAACGGGCACACCGAGACATTGTGCCTCACATACCGCGTTCGAGGGGTTCTCGATGTAAGAGGTGTGTACATAAATATCCGCCTCCGAAAGCGACTTGGCAAGCGCGTCACCACCCAACCGACCCATGAACCGCACTTTTCCCTTCGGATATCCCAGCGTTAACTTCGAGAATATCCTCACCATCTTCTCATTGCCGTTTAAACCCGCGATCCGCCACTCGAAATCAACTCCTTTTTCATTCAGAAGTGCTGCAACCCTGAAGAGGAGGTCGAGACCCTTGTAGTATTCCTCATGCATTATCGTATGGATCACCGGCCGCGCGTTTCCCTTCTTTTCCATGGGTTCAGGATCCAGAAACGGCCGTCGCATCGGATCAGGCAGGAAGAAAAAACGCCTCGAGGGGTTAACTTCACCCGAGAACTCGCGATCAAGATCAGTATTTCCTAAAACATATTCTGTATTCTGAAGGATCTCAAGCTCCCGCTCAGCCTTCTTCTTCTCGAGCAGGTACCTGAAGTAAACCCCGCCCATCAGCAGATCAAAAAATCCTGCCTTGTTAACCGCGCACCAGACCGACTCACCCCCGAAATACACCGGCAAAAGCGAGTTCACCACCCCCTGTATCTGCACAATTGCCGGTCTGCCGCATCGTGTGGCCACCAATCCGAAGGCAGACTCTGTGCCGAAAACATGCACCAGAGCGGGATCAACCTCACCGATCACTTTTCGGATATTCTCAAGGTCATCCTTGCCGTGAATGATCAAAAAATACCTCCGCCACAGCCGGCGCCACTTCCCCCCTCTCGGAAGC
>RHKR01000434.1 GCA_008363265.1 Chlorobiota bacterium | reverse complement strand
TTTGTTGATTTCAAGCTGAGTTGTGTTTTTTTTCATGATTGAATCTCTACTGTCTGATTTTAGAAAATATTTTGGTGTCGATAAGTGAATCCTTAATCTCATCGAGTTCGTTGGAGAGTTCTTTTTCTCTCGAGCGGAGTTTATCGATCATCACGATCAATTCCTGAGTTTTCTTATCTGGAAGTGAGACTTCCAGAGCCTCTAAAGCCTTTATGGATATTGAGTGCATTGCTGAGCCCTTGGCTTCGACTTTGAGCTCGTTCTGTGTACGCGGGTGATTAATAAACCAGGCCAGAAATTCTGGCAAGTAACCGGACGATTGCCTGATAACGAAAAACGCCGATGAGGCAACAGATGGTTTTGCAAGTTCCGAAATAACCGCCGCAAAATTCTTGCTTCCTTTTGCCGCAAAGAGAATGTCTCCCTGTTTAAGCAGATGGCGCTCCAGTTTCGTCTCCATCTGAATCTCAGCAACGGGACCTCCCGTAAATTCACCCCGGCTGTTGAAATCTTTGATCTGGAGGTATCTTGCATCGCCCTTTACTAGCGGCTGCAGATAAACTCCCGTTCGGATGCTGGAAATACTATTTAATATTGGCATAAAAAATCCTCTGTAATGACTCTACAAATATATACTGGAAATTTCAGATATGCAAATTTATTTTTTAAGTAGTGGTTCTACTAATTTTATTTGGTATCGGGAAAATCCCTCACTTCAGGCAACAATTCCGATTCTTTGAAATTTCGTTTTTTTAGTTCATGAAATATTCGCAAATTTCAGTCCGTAAAAGGGTAAAGTTTTTGCCAAGAAAATTTTATGCCCTCAACGGCCGAGCTTACCATTCAAACCTTGAGAACCAATATCGTATCAGTGATACCATCTGTTAACGATTTCTTAATATCCTCTTCCGCGGAAGTGCGGCTCTCCATACCTAATTTTGAAGATTCAATTTTTTTATTTTTCACAAACAAAACAACAATCAGGAGCAAAGTATGATATCCATTTACAGGCTTTCACTGGCAGCATTGTTTTTTGTCTTTTTCGCATTACAGGTAGAAGCCCAGGTTACAACGGCTACTATCTTCGGTAACGCGAATGATGACAAAAACGTGGCACTGCCGGGTGTTGTGATCCGTGCGAAACACCTCCCCACCGGGACCGTGTACGGAACAACGTCGAGAGAAAATGGTAACTACAATATTTACGGTCTGAAACCGGGTGGTCCCTACGAAGTAGTGGCTTCATATGCCGGTAAGAAAACCGTGGAACTCAAAGGCATCAGCGTTGAGCTCGGACAGAACCTCCGTCTCGACTTCACAATGGTTGAGTCAGCCCTCGTTACCGAAGAAGTGCTGGTACTCGCCAAAAGTGACCCGATAATGACTGAAACCAAGACCGGTTCAGCCCAGACCGTGGCCACTGAGACCATCGAGAACCTGCCTACCATCAGCAGAAGATTCTCCGATTTCTCGAAGCTTTCACCACTCTTCTCGGGTTCTGACCTCTCAGCGGCCGGTAAATCCGCGAGATACAACAACATTCAGATCGACGGTACACAGTACAACGATCTCTTCGGTCTCGGCAGCTCCGGTACACCCGGTGGTTCAGCCGGAACCAACCCGATAAGCCTCGACGCCATTCAGGAGTTCCAGGTAGTTGTTGCGCCATACGATGTTAAGCTTTCAGGCTTCACGGGCGGTGGTATCAACGCGATCACAAGATCAGGAACCAACACCTTCTCCGGTTCAATTTTTGGATTCGGAAGAAACCAGTCACTCGTTGGTAAAAGCCCCAATGCTCTTAAAGAGTCATATCCTGACTTTACAGAGTATCAGGTTGGTGGAAGGATCGGCGGTCCGATCTTAAAAGACAAGCTCTTCTTCTTCGCAAGCGCGGAGCTTACAAAATACACCAGACCTTATGCAAACTCATCACTCACCTCCGGTTCTGCCGGTATGAGCACTGTTGCCGATCAGATCCAGACAGCAATGCTTGCCAAAGGTTATGATCCCGGTTCATATGGTTCAGTCGATCTTAAGAGACCTTCGACCAAGATATTTGCCCGTTTGGACTTCAACCTCAACGAAAACAACCGTCTGACCCTCAGACACAACTATGTTGACGCTTCTGACGACATCCTTGCCGCCAGAAACCTTAACAACGCTCTTTCATGGAGCTCATATACCTACAGACTCGCTTCCGTTACCAACTCTTCAGTTCTTCAGTGGAACACCACGATCGGTAACAACATGTCGAACGAGCTCATCGTTGGTTACACAAGGATCAGAGACAAGAGAGAGCTTCCTTTCGCTGAAGCCCCTGAGATAGAGATCCGTGAAGCAGGTAATACCTACAGACTCGGACCCGACAGATTCTCACCAGCCAACAAACTTGATCAGGACATCATTGAGTTCACCAACAACTTCACATGGAACGTTGGCGATCATATCCTTACATTCGGTACACACAACGAATTCTACACCTTCTCGAACCTCTTCATCCGTTCATTCTACGGATATTATATTTTCAACTCTCTCGCTGATTTTCAGGCGAACAAAGTTGGTTCATATCAGAGAGCTTTCGCAAGAAGTGGTGATTCATACGACAACAGACCTTCAGCTGACTTCAGCGCAAACCAGTTCGGTCTCTATGTTCAGGACGAATGGCAGATCCACCCGCAGTTAAGACTTACTGCCGGTATCAGGGTTGACATGCCTACATTCCCGAAGACCCCTGCAGCCAATGATTCTGTTTCAAAATACTTCTCAGGATACAGCACAAGTGGCGTTCCTGACGGAAAGATCCTTATCTCACCAAGACTCGGTTTCAACTATGCCATGACTGACGACAGAGCCGCACAGCTCCGTGGTGGTGTTGGCGTATTCACCGGCAAGGTGCCTTATGTTTGGGTGTCGAACAATTTTGCCAACAC
>RHKR01000433.1 GCA_008363265.1 Chlorobiota bacterium | reverse complement strand
CATCAGTGAAAAGAGGAAATGTTACCGACTTTTCGTTACTGATGGACCGCTACGGGAACAAGGCCTACTCAATGATCATGCGGATGTTAAAAAACAGCATGGACGCCGAGGAGGTCTTGCAAGATTCCTTTGTTAAAGCATATCAGAATCTCGGATCATTTAAAGGAGACGCGAAGTTCTCGACTTGGTTCTACCGGATCGTCTATAACACCACAATTTCAAGACTGAGCGTGAAGAAGAGAAAAACCGAGGGTGCGATGCTTACACTTGATGAGGATATTGAGATTGCTGCCGGTGGAATGGATACTGAGAATCTGAGGGGTGAGCAGGCAGAAATGGTGGAAAAACTTATTGAATTACTTCCCCCGAACTACGCGGCCGTGGTTAACCTCTTTTATTTGGAGGATATGAGCTGCGAGCAGATAGCGGGGGTTATGAATACAAGCGTACAGAATATAAAAGTATTGCTGCACCGTTCACGGTCGGCACTTAAGAAATTGATCAAAGAAAACGATCTTGAGGATGAACTCAGATGAAACACTATGATAATGAATTTTTCAACCGAATGATCGACGGTGAGGTCGCTCCCGAAGAGAAACAGGAGTTTCTGGAGCACATTTCGGGCTGCCCGGAGTGTGCGAAGGAATATCATTATATGCAGAAGGCAGATTCAGCCCTAAGGCATATGCGGGTATTTGAAGCCCCCGTTTCGATAAATGCCATGGTTTTAAAGAAGATTGTTAAAACTGTTAGACCGGGTGAGGGGAGCAAGAAGTTCTTCATCGGGATGCTTGTGGGTTTAACCGCAATCCTTCTTTTGGTTTTCGGTTTCGCAATGAAGGCGGGAGCAGATACGACCGTAAGCGGGCAATCAGATAAGTTTTCATTTAAGATCGATCCCTCGTTTTTCTCTGAGCTTGCAAAACCTTTCACTGGATTGAGAACGGTGATCAGCCCCGAATTCGGAGCGGTCCTCCTCCTTTTGGTGCTTTCAATCGCCACGTTCTTCTTCATCGAACGGTTGAAGAAGAATTAGGACAATTTGCGCTCTGTAGGAGTGCTATGTCGGTAGTAGGATAAGATTAATAATAAAAAATCCTCCCCGTAGGGGTGGTAATGCGGTAGCATAGGTGTAACAAATCATTCCCTCCCCGTAGGGGAGGTATGTCGGTAGTAAAATAATCAGAAATCAAATCCTCCCCGTAGGGGTGGTATGTCGGTAGCATGGAGGTAACGAATCGTTCCCTCCCCGTAGGGGTGGTATGTCGGTAGGATCAATCCTCCAGATCAATCCCATCATACCCGTAATATTTATAAAACCTCCGCTTTTCACCCATCGTACTCTCACTCAAATGGTGTTCCGGTTGATTTTGGATATACGCATGGATTTGCTTCAACTCTGACCGGCCAATCGAAAACGCACCATATCCCTCCTGCCAAGCAAAATGCCCCCTGATGAATTTTCTATCATTAATGAACCTTGCTGAATTGAACTTGATGTCGCGTACCAGATCTGAGAGGCTTTGTGTTGGGTGCATTCCGACTAAAATATGAATATGATCTTCAACCCCGTTGATCTCAAGCATTTTATGTTTTTTGTTTTGGACAATTCCGGTGATATATCTGAAAATATCTTCTCTGAAAGTCGATTTAAACACTTTTTCTCTTTCTCTGACCGAGAACACAATATGGATATAATTCTGAGTGAATGTTGGTTCTTTCATACTTTTCTTTGGTCATTAGTTTAAAATAAAAGGTTATTTCAAATATACATCATTCTCTTCCACCGACATACCACTCCTACGGAGAGGGAATTATTGAGATGGTGAGCATCTACCGACATATCACTCCTACGGAGAGGTCGTTACTGAGGATGTGAGGTATCTACCGACATACCACTCCTACGGAGAGGGAATTATTGAGATGGTGAGCATCTACCGACAACTCCTACGGAGAGGGAATTATTGAGATGGTGAGCATCTACCGACATATCACTCCGGAGAGGGAATTATTGAGATGGTGAGCATCTACCGACATATCACTCCGGAGAGGGAATTATTGAGATGGTGAGCATCTACCGACATACCACTCCTACGGAGAGGTCGTTACTGAGGATGTGAGGTATCTACCGACATGCCGCCCCTACGGGGAGATAAGAACCTACTCCACTTCGTTGAGTTCGGTGAAGACGGGGAGTTCTTTTGAGAGGGCGTGAAGCTTGACAGTAAATTTCTTCGTTTTGTCGTGTTTTTTGTAGATGTCGTAGTCTACATCGGAGGCGAAGGAGAGAAAGAGGAAGAATTTATTCGGTTTGGCGGCACTTGTCATCGATTTGAAGATTGTCATACCTGGGTGCTGCTCCCTCACCGTGGATGAAAACTGGTTTACCAGTTCGGTTGTATAGCCAAGGTTCCGGGAATCGACTTCAAATGTAACGAGGATGTTCTTCATAAATTTTCTGTATTTGGAGACTAAAAATAAGCAAAAACGGGGTAATACCGATCTTCTCCATTGTCTGTAAGCTGAAAATTCATTAAAGTAGCGACTACAAAAATTCTAATATCTGTTTGTGTTCTTAACAGCACAGTGTTATATTAAGAGTTGAAATTCTGATTTTCAAAATTGCAATAAATGGAGATGAAATATGGCAATAATGATCACGACCGATTGCATCAATTGTGGCGCATGCGAACCTGAATGCCCTAATACAGCTATTTATGAGGGCGGAAGAGAATGGGAACTCGCCGGTAACACATACGGCGACGGCCAGGATGCTCCTTCAGGTGCAAGCGGCTTTTTCTCAGGTGACTTCTACTACATCGTTCCCGACAAGTGCACAGAGTGCAAGGGCTTCCACGATGAACCACAGTGCGCCGCTGTTTGCCCGGTTGACTGCTGCGTTCCTGACCCGAACCATGTAGAGACCGAAGAGCAGCTGCTCAAGAAAAAAGATTATCTGGACGAACTCGGAAGATAATCCGCTACTTTTTTATTGATGCCTTTGTATCCACCCTCCGCTAAACGGTCTGGTGTGCAAAGGCATTATTTTTTGTATTTAAGCGGTTTTATCTTGATCTTAACAGTCTTTTTCGACTCACTTTTCAGGTAGCGGAAGAACTTAAAGAAGGGGAAGGGCCCCATCACCATTCCAACCGTTGTAACGCCTGCCATCACCGACCCCACCACCCCGGGAATAAAAAGGTCTGCATCGGTCAGGAAAACATTTGAGAGCTTCCAGGGATTCTTTTTCATTCTGCCGCGGGCCCTTGATGCTGAAGGCATCGCCGTACCGTACGGGTTAAAGTATCCTGTGGGACCAAAACGGCCCGGCTTTTGATGTGTCACCGATCCTATCGCGGCGGCCAGTTTCGGCTGATGGAGTTTGATCATTTCAATGACATACTCTTTCAGATCAGAAATTTCTTTACCGGATGAAAAGAACTGCTGTGCGGATTCACCACTTATAAAAACCACTGCAAGATATTTGTCAGGGAACTGCTCCCCCGTGGCCTCAGAAAAAACGGGATACAGCGATACCGCCTGAGGAATTTCATCGGGTTCGACTTTTTCATCGGGGAAGAACCGGAAAACCTCCCCTTTAATATTGAGACCCCTGAATTTTTCATTAAACTCAACCTTATACACCACCGGGTGAGGCATGTGTTCACTGATACCGGTTGATGCGAGCAGCCGCTGATGAACTTTTTCCTTTTTTACTGCCTCATTCAGGGGTGTGATGCCAAGTCCCCAAATACATTTTTTTGCCTTCAATCGATGCTCTGTTCCTTCATTGTCCAGGAAGTGGAGACAGCTGACCTTATTGCCTGAAACATCAACACCCTCAATTGTTCCCTCCAGCAGTGTGCCACCTGCTGAAATATATGACTCTGCAAGCCGGGTGTAAACCGTCGCGGGACCACCGGTGGGGGCAAACGCCCCGTTCAGAAAATCCATCATGTTCATCGACTGAAAAATAAAAGCAGTTGATTCCCTGCACGCAGCGAGGTTCTGCAACTGGCCCGAGAGCATTTGTTTGAACCGCTGATTCTCAGTCATTGTCGAAAGATACTCTTCGAATGATGATCCCGCGTGGCGCTTGCCCGAAGCGAAGAACCGTTCAGACACGCCGTGCAGAATGGCCGGAAGAACCAGTTTCATCAGATAATAACTCGTGTAGTTTGCCGCGTGCTGGATATCGCGGAAAATGAGATCGACATTTCCTTTTTCCTTTGGAAAAGCCTCCTTAAGTGCGTCCATATAATGCGCGAGGTTATCAGAAAGGTTCAGCTTTCTTCCAGGATAGAAGTGGCGCTCGTAGATCGAAGGGAGGCGCTCCCATGTCAGTTTACTGTCAGTGATCCAGTCAAATATCCTCCTGGCAATCGATTCGGTTTCCATCTGGCCTGTGTAAAGTGAGGCCGTGAAAAGATCGAGCGGTACTTCGCCTTCGGGAACTTGAACTCCCGTGATAAGCACTGTCTTCTTCTTGAAGTATTTTTGGATGATGGTCGCGGCAGTGAACCCGGCTATTCCGCCGCCTGTTATTATAATGTCGAACTTCCGGTTGCTGGTCAATTCCGGGGATCCTAAAAATTAATTAAAACGAACTTCAATTTTATTATTTTTGCAGACAATTAAAAACAAAGAAAAGAGATGGTATCAGGCAAATACAGTATTAAAGTTATTGAATCGGGATACTTCGCCCTGGACGGCGGAGCAATGTTCGGAATAATTCCGAAACCGTTGTGGGAGAAAACCAATCCTGCCGATGGCATGAACAGGATAGCGATGGCCGCCCGCCTTCTGCTGCTTGAGTGGGAAAATGAAAAGATGCTTATCGATACCGGAATGGGAGAAAAGTGGGATGAAAAATCGCGGA
>RHKR01000432.1 GCA_008363265.1 Chlorobiota bacterium | reverse complement strand
CCCTTGGGCGTCATTTTTAATGCAGTTACGGCAGTTGTGTCAAATTTTGGGAGTCCTGTTTCCTGCTCATCTGCCGGACCTGAAAACATCTTTAAAGGAACAACAGCAAGTGTTACCGCGAGCATGAGACCAGCAACCATGAAAAGTTTTTTCCTCGAACGGGCAAAGAGCATTACTCTGCCTCCCCTGGCTTGTCAGTTTCAGGTTCATCTCTTCCGCTCCATGATTCAGAAGCAAGGGCCTCCCGCATCGATTTGCGCTTGCTGTAACGCCACAGGCCCAGCATGACCGACAGAAATGCCGGCATCAGAAAATTTAGATACTTTATAACAGCTCTGGAGCCGTCACCTATCGAAGGGTCGATCGGCCTGCTGGTAACTGTCTTGTTCCTTAACTGGGCGATGCCTGAATCATCAGTGAGATATTCTACAAGGTTCGCCACAAAATTGATATTATCATCCTGAATGCTCTGAGCTCCCTCACCCTCACCGTTCACAACAAAATCACCATCGGAGACCACTGCTATCTTGGCACCATCCTTGCCCCGCTTTTCCTCAGCGAGCACGGAGACCAGAATGGTGGACAGCTGGAAATCCGCGGCTTCCCACTCACGTGTAAGGTCAACTTTATACGGGAGAATATCAAGACCAGCCCTGTCTGAGGTGGCGGCGAGCGGAACAAACCTGAATCCCCTTCCGGGCATGGTATCGATGCTCGAAGGAAACATCAGCGTTACCGCCTCAAGACCTTTCAGTGGTGGTATACCGGCAAAAGTGGTAATTATGGGGAAATTCGGCACTTTAACTGGTGTCTGGAAGATCATACCTGCCGACTGCTGTTGCACCATGATCTGGGCGGAACTGTAGTCGCGCACAAGGTCCGGCTTTATACTGATCCCGCGCTCCCTGAGGAAGTCTTCGAGGCCGGTCCTAAGTTCGGTAACATCCCCCGACTGCTGATTCAGATTAACCCGGTTCACTGCAGCGACAATTCTGCCCCCTTTTTTCAGGAAATTACCGATCAGGTTCAGTTGCTCCTCAGGTATCGAATCCTTCGGGGCTATTATAAGAAGTGTCTTGATCTGTTCGGGAATGTAAAGGGAGTCGGTCAGATTGACCGGCACCACGTCCAATGTAACGGAAAGGGTCTGCATCAGCTGTCCGACTGCCTGCATCGAGGGTTCACCATGTCCCTGGAGGTAGCCGACAGATGATTTTTTGGAAGACGACATCTTTTTTACCGCTGTGGTCAGGGCATACTCCATCGAAGTGCCGGGCTGTATCAGGGGAATAACCTCTTTTTGCGGGCCATATCTTACCACTGCGCCGAGGTAGATCTTCTGCTGCTTCACCTGGTCTTTTTCCCTGACATCGAGTATGGCAGGGGTTATTCCGTCCTCTTCAGCCTTTGCGCCGTCACCGGGATCTTCCATTTTAAATACAAAATTAGAGCCGGCGATGCTGCCGTACTCTGTCAGCACGTCCCTCAGATCATCCCTTGTTTTACTGATGTCTGGAGGAAGATCAGGGGAAATATAAGCAGTGACCGTAACGGGTTGCTTGAGCTCTTTAAGGGTTTGTCTTGTAGCATCTGAAAGGGTGTATGAACCGTCAGCGGTAAAATCGAACCTCACCCAGAAAAACCAGGAGAGGATATTGGCAAGTATCACAACACCAGTAACGGTGAGCGCGACAGTGTAAAATGTTTTTCTCGTGATCATCGCGCCCCCTAGTCGATTATGTTTCTTTTTGAAAGGGAAGAGCTCGCGAGGAACAGTCCCAGAAAAGTAACCGAGAGGAAATATACCAGATCGCGGGTATCGAGCACGCCACGCGAGATCGAGTCGAAATGCCCCGTCATGCTTATATAGTTTATCACCACTCCGACTGCGCCCGACATCTGTTGTGCCACCACATCAAATACAAGAATGAAGAATATCCCCGCCATCAATGAAGAAATGAAGGCGACTATCTGATTGTTTGTCAGACTGCTCATAAAAATGCCGATCCCGGCGAGGGCGGAACTCATCAATATCAGTCCGAAATACCCCAACAGCGTGGCTCCGTGATCAATGTTACCCAGAACCCATACCGTGAAGTAATAAGGGAGTGTAAGAATGAGTGCAACGGTAACCAGGATCATCACAGAAAGGTACTTCCCGGCCACAACCTGCCAGTCGGTCACCGGTTTTGTAAGGAGCAGTTCCAGGGTACCTGTCTTTTTCTCTTCCGATATGGTCCGCATCGTAAGAGCAGGGATGAAGAGGAATAGTATCCAGTAAGCCGCGGTAAAAAATGACCTCAAAGAAGCCTGCCCCGAGAAAAAGACATCGGAGCCGTATAGCCAGGTGAAAAAACCGCTAAAACCGAGAAATACCGCCAGTAGTACATACGCGATAAGGGAGTCGAAGAAGAGAAAGGTTTCCCTCCGGGCGATCTCAAGAATAGTTTTCATCGTCAGTTCTTCGTCAATTCTTTAAAAATGTCTTCAAGCCTGGTCTCTTGAGTGCTCATCTCGAGGAGGATCCAGTTTTTCTTCACGGCGAGTGAAAAGATATCCCTGTTCAGCCCCTTGTCACCTCCCGAAACGAGATAAAGCCCGGAGCCATCGAGATCTTCCACACCGGTCACCCCGCTGATCCCCGAAAGCGAACCGGCTATATCATCTGCATCTGCCGTGGCTTCAAGCCGCACTTTTACGGCTATTCCTTCCGAAGATGCCCTTTTCAGTTCTTCAGGTGTGCCGTCGGCAACTATCCTTCCATCATGAATGATCAGGATCCTGTCGCTCAGTGCTTCAACTTCGGAGAGAATGTGGGTCGAAAGGATAACGGTTTTCTCCAGCCCTGCTTCCTTTATCAGATTTCTTATTTCGATTATCTGATTCGGATCGAGGCCTGTTGTCGGCTCATCCAAAACAAGAATCCCAGGGTCATGGATCAGTGCCTG
>RHKR01000431.1 GCA_008363265.1 Chlorobiota bacterium | reverse complement strand
ATATCTCCAGATCATGGATGATAGGGGACAGTGTGGCTGACATTGTGGCAGCTGTCAAATTTGGAATACGTTCCATTCTTGTGAGCACGGGGAATGGAAGGGAGCATATTTCTGTCTTGCAGGAACAAAATAAATTGCCAAATTTTACGTGCTCAAATCTTTATGATTCCGCAAAATTGATATTAAAATTAAACTCCGGAGTTTCCGTTTGTTGAAAACAAAAATATTCATCCTTCTCACCGGCGCCCTTCTTTTTATCGGATGTTCAGATGCACCTTCACCCATCGGTGTTGACCAGCTTGGTAACGATCTTCTTAAAGTCAGGGTTCTTGATTCACAGACAGATACACTTCCGCAGACATCGGCATCGTTCAGGAAAATATCCCCGCTTGGAGCCTCGGCATTCGTGCTTCTGGGTAATGCGTTGGGGGTGAAGTCCGATATGCTCCTCCAGTTCAATCTGAATTTTGATGAAACAACTGTTAACGCTTTGAAAAATGATGGTTTAACCCTCTCATCAGCAAGGATCGTTCTTAAAAATGTATACGCGATCGGTGATTCGACCCAATCCTTTCCCGTGGCGATGGTTAACGGTTACAGGATAACTTCAAGCTGGGATCCTCTCAAAGTTAAAGCCGATTCGCTCCCGAATTTTGACCTGTCGGCAGACATTCTCTCTGCAAAACCCGCACCCGACTCACTCTACTATTTCAACGTGAGAAACGACATCGCACTGCAGTGGATGAAGAACAGTTACGATACTTTGAACTTCAAGAATGATGGCATCCTCCTCAGAGCCGAGTCTGCAACTCCCTATCTGATAGGTTTTCAGGGATTCTCAGCAACCGGTGAAAATGCTCCGAAAATAGAACTGACTTTCAAGTACACCGCGACCAATAAGGATACCACCATCAGCTTCAGGACACTTTCTGACGCCCACGTGGTGCATGGTGGAAAACCTGCACTTCAAACAGACGAGATCATTGTACAGAGCGGAACTGCCATCGAGTCGCGTATTTATTTTGATCTGGCAAAACTGCCTAAAAATGTATTCATCAATAACGCTGAACTTATTCTGACAGCTGACACGACGAAACAGAAGATCGGAAATTCCGCATTGAACGGTTTACTGGTAAGTATATTTGATGATCTTACAAATGACAGCACATTCACAAAAAATTCTCTATACAACACCAACCTTTATCTGTCGAAAGGGAAGTATTCAGGAAATCTGACCACCGTTATGCGGCAGGTCTATCTGAGCAACAAAAACCTCGGTTTTCTGATTACGACTTCCAATGCCATTGAAGGGCTGGAAACAATATTTCTGAAAGGTTCAAACGCTCCCGAAGCTTTGAGACCGAAACTGATCATCACATATTCGAGACTGGACTAATTCTGATGATAAGATCAATTTTGATATTTCTATTGTTTATCGGCACTGTTGCGGTGGCGCAGGTCAACACCGTTTATTCCAGATTTGGACTGGGAACTGTAATTTACGGTACAACCGCGCGTGATCTCTCTTTCGGTGAGCTCGGAACCGCCAACTATGATGAAGACAGGATCAATCTTCTAAATCCGGCAGCTTACGGCAGTTTTGTACTCACACGCGCTGATTTCGGTCAGGTTCTTGAGGCTTCATTCGTTAAGGACCCCTCAAAAAGCAGTTATTACGCGAGTGGATACTTCCCCGGATTCAATATCGGTTTCCCCCTAAGCCATGAGAATGGAGTTGGACTTGTATTTGGAGTCAATAAATATTCAGACGTGAGTTTTGAAGCATCCAGGGACGGAAACGTTTCAACCGGCGGTTCACTCATACCTGGTACAATCAAAGAAGAATATTATTACGATGGGGGAATCACCAAGATATTCCTCGGCTCATCCTACAGGCTGCCTTTCGGCTGGAACATAGGTGCATCCGCTGATTTCATGATGGGACATTACGAGTACGAATCCACTGCAAAGTTTTTTACCTCCAACGCGGTGGACGGAATTTATGCGAAACAACAAAATTTCAAAGGTTTCTCTGCAACTTTTGGTCTTATTTCTGCAAATCTGAACGATTATTTCGGCATAACCGGACTGGAAGATATCAGAGTTTCAGCGGGGTACAGCCTGAAGTCGACCCTAAAGGGAGATTTTGCAACGTTCACGGTGAATAATTTCGGTTTTCATGACACCATCGCGAAAGGCGACTTGGAGACAGTGATCCCGGCAAGAATGTTTGCGGGAATCTCGGTGAAACTGAATCCGCGCACGAAAATTTTCGCTGATTATCTCTCTCAGTCATGGGCGGATTTCAGCATGACCAATATTGCGCCGCAGACACTGACCAATTCTTTCAAGATCAGCGCCGGACTTGAATACAATCCGCTTGCCCGTGCTACTGTTTTCTCCCCGGAACTCTCTTACAGGTTCGGTGTGAGTTATGAAAAACTGCCATATCTGCTGGCGGGGGAAAGTTCTTACAGATTCACAACCGGAGCCGGAATATCCATTCCGCTTTCACCGGCTAATTATATCGACCTTGGTCTGCAGTATTCATTCAACACATCATCCTTCGCAGATGTGATAAAGGACAACACCCTCAGGTTTGTTGTTGGTGTCAGCGTGGGTGAACTTTGGTTTCTCCGCACCGATTTCTGAGAATTGTGAATCGATCGCTGATTACGTGTTTCTTTTATATTTTTGCTTCATCGGTAGCGATAGCCTCCACGGGACCTGACACTCTAAAGATCAAATATGACTCTTTCTCAGACTATCATTCCCGGGGGGTGTATGACTCCGCATTTGCCACCGGAATGGAACTGTTTGTTCACCCGGGAATCAATGAGTACTCCGCATGGTTCTATCCAAAATTCGCGGATGTAATTCTTGAAGCAATGGATGACACAAATTCAGGTATCACACTCGACTTTGTGAACTCCTTTTTCACAAAAGCCGCGCTGAGTGACCGCT
>RHKR01000430.1 GCA_008363265.1 Chlorobiota bacterium | reverse complement strand
CGACGACAAAAAGTATTATGAGTATTGGAAAGAGGTCAGGATGAACTGGTTCAAGGGTCTCGGTATGAAGCCTGAAAACCTGAGGTATCACGATCATCATCCGACCAAACTTGCCCACTACGCGAAAGAGGCCACTGATATCGAATATCTCTTCCCGTTCGGTTGGGGTGAGATCGAGGGTATCCATAACAGAACCGATTTCGATCTTTCGAGGCATGAACAGTTTTCGAAAAAAGGTCTCAGCAACCACGATGAGGAAACAAAAGAGAAGTTCCTCCCGTATATCATCGAGACTTCGGCGGGAGCCAGCAGGTCTTTCCTGGCATTCCTGATCGATTCGTATGAAGAGCAGGATCTTGGCGGTGACATCAGGACCGTGCTCCACCTCCATCCGCGTCTTGCTCCCGTTAAAGCGGCGATTCTTCCACTTGTCAACAAGGACGGAATGCCTGAATTCGCAAAAAATATCGAAGCTGACCTGAGAACAAAGTTCAAGATATTCTACGACGACAAGGCTGCCATCGGCAGACGCTACAGAAGAATGGACGAGATCGGCACTCCTTACGCGATCACTGTTGATACTCAGACACTGGAAGACAACAGCGTAACGATCCGTGAGCGGGATAGCATGGAGCAGGTGAGAGTCGACGCTTCGCGCGTGGCCGGCTACCTTGCTGAAAAGCTTTCATGATTTTCCTTTAGGTTAAGTTGGTTGGGCTGCTTCGATCGGAGCAGCCTTTTTTTATTTAAACCCAGTTGCCGGATAGTGGAAAATTTCTTTTCCCGATGAATTTACGAGGATTCCCCGGTCATTTGGCAGCAAAATGATATTATAAACAGGATTTGAAAAATCGGATAACGTCACCAATTCCTCACCGGTTGACAAATCCCATATCTTTACTGTCTGATCTGACGATCCTGTTATCAAACGGGTGCTGCCCGCGGCTGTTATAACTGAATATATTCTTTGTGCATGACCTTTGAACTCCCTGATCAGATCCATGGTCCCGATATCCCAAATCCTTGCAACGCGGTCATCGCCACCCGTAATTATTATTCTATCATCTCTTCCAAATGCGATCGAGTGTACAGTGAGGCTGGAGGCTTGAAGAGAGGCGATTTTTGTTCCGTCACTTACTTGAAAGATATCTACCTTTCCGGAAACATCCCCGGTCGCGACGAGTCTTGAGTCGCTGCTGAAGGCCAGCGCGAAGGGCCGGGCAGCGAGCGGTAGTCTAAATACCAGTCTTCCTGACCCGCCATCCCAAAGATAGAGTGATTTCCCCGTTGATATGGCTGAAAGTAACTTCCCATCAGGAGAAAAGAGAATCTTCGGGCTCCCACCATCCATCGGATCAGGCGAGTAGAGCAAATCACCGGATTTTGAGTCAAATACTTTTACCGTCTTCCCCCAGTTGCATGCAGCAATCTTTGAACCATCAGGGGAGATGGAAGTGCTGTTGACGAGAGCATCAAGAGCCGGGAAGTTGAAAAGAGGCTTCCCGCCGGCAATCTCCCATACTGTCAGGCTTGAATCGGGACCATTGGTTACGAGAATCTCGCCTCGTGGGTCTGAATCGAAAGCGTAGACAAACTGATTCCTTACTCTATGATCCGAAAAGAGAAGTGATCTTTCAATATCCCACAATTTTATGGAACTGTCTGAAGCGGCCGAATAGAGGGGGGAACCGGCAGGGTGTACCAGTAGTGATCCGATCCTGTCGAGATGTCCTCTTAATTTCATTAGGAGCTGTCCCGTCTCCGCACCCCAAACCAGAACCGTACCCTCGTCACCGGCTGTGAAAATCTGTTTGCCGTCAGGCGACCAGTCAATCGCCAATACCGATTTGTGGTGGCCTTTCAACTCATGAACGAGTTTCCCGGTTGCAACTTCCCAGACTCTTGGAGTATTGTTTTTGGTGGCTGCTGCAAGGTACTTACCGTTGGGACTGAAGCAAAATCATCTACCGCTGAATATGATTCTACATCGTTGAAATCAAAAATCCTTGGTTCTGCCGAAAGGCTGTCGAGATTCCACACCGCGACATTCCACTCCCAGCTCCCGATCCCGAAAGACCTGCCGTCGGGTGCGAACTCCGCCTTAACCAAGGGGTGTGTGTTATGTTCGGTTCTCCATTTCACCTCACCTGTCTTGGTATCGTACAGTGTGACGATCCCTTTTACTCCTTCATTCATATACCATGAACAGTGTAGAATTGTCGCCCCATCAGGAGAAAAGTCGATATCGGCAAGTCCTCGCCCGGCAGTTTTGATCCGGAGAACTTCAGTATATGAACCCGTTTCCCAAATACTGATTGTTGTATCGCGGGAACAGGAAGCTAAATATTTACCATCTGCGGAGAATTTGACTCTGTAAACTGATGAGGAGTGGGCGAATATCAGTTTTTCCGGTGCAAGAGTTTTAGCATCGAGTATCTGTATTTTCCCTTTGGAATCCCCAAATGCCAACAGGGTGCCTTCACTGTTAAGTGCCAGACGGGTGGGTACGGCATCTTCAAGTTTAATTGATGTGCTGCTTCTGTCTGCTTGGTTCCTAAGAACATTCCATTCCCACGCACGGGCTGATACCGGAACTCTGTCGAGCCACTTGACTGCAGATGCGGTTTCATCCAGTCTGAGGAACGATGAGGCTGCGTTTATAAAGGCCTCATACACGGTTGCAGATTGAGGATGGACCTCCATTGACAGGAGGAACAAAAGTGAATAAACTACAATACGCTTCATAAATTCTCCGGTTTGAAACGCAAATTACAGTTTTATATGGAAAAGATATAACCGTACCTGAAAGTTGGATAAAATTTTATGAAACTTCTTTATTCAGCGATTAGTATAATTCAGAAGTAAAACAAAAATATTTAACGATGCGCAAATACATATCCACAGCAATACTCTCACTGATACTCACAGTAACAATCCTCCCCCAGGATCAGAACACGATCATCGACCAGGGAATAAAGGACGTTTACTCACTGAACTTCC